>NZ_JBDNXE010000025.1:0-39017 GCF_047721585.1 Gluconacetobacter sp. | reverse complement strand
CGCCCGTCCAGCCCCCGATGAGCCTGCTGGCGGAACTGACGCATCGCTGCCCGCTGCAATGCCCATATTGCTCCAACCCGCTGGCGCTGGACGGGCGGGAGGGCGAGCTTGGCACCGACGACTGGCTCCGCGTGCTGGAACAGGCGGCGGAACTGGGCGTGTTGCAGGTCCATTTCTCCGGCGGCGAGCCGATGGCCCGGCGCGACCTGCCCGAACTGGTGCGCCACGCGGCATCGCTGGGGCTGTACAGCAACCTCATCACCTCCGGCGTGCTGCTCACCGAAGCCTCCCTGGCCCAACTGGCCGAAGCCGGGCTGGACCATGTGCAGCTCTCGTTCCAGGACGTGGACACGGCACCGGCCGAGACCATGGGCGGCATGCCCGGCGCGCAGGCAAAAAAACTGGCCGCCGCGCGCCTGATCGTGGCCGAAGGCATGCCGCTGACGACCAATTTCGTCATTCATCGCGGCAATGTCGGCCGCATCGGGCGCATGCTCGATCTGGCGGTAGAACTGGGCGCCCGCCGGGCCGAAATCGCACATACCCAGTATTATGGCTGGGGGCTGGTCAACCGCGCCGCCCTCATGCCCAGCCGCGCCCAGCTCGAAGACGCCACCCGCGCGGTCGAAGACGCCCGCACCCGGCTCGCCGGAACACTCGCGATCGACTACGTCACCCCCGACTACTATGCCGACCAGCCCAAACCCTGCATGGGCGGCTGGGGTCGACGCTTCGTCAATATCTCCCCCACCGGCCACGTCCTGCCCTGCCACGCCGCCGAGACGATCACGGGCGTCCCCATCCCCGACATCCGCACCGACAGTCTGGCCGCCATCTGGGCCGACGCCCCCCTGTTCCGCCTGTTTCGCGGCACGGACTGGATGCCCGAACCCTGCCGCGGCTGCGACCTGCGCGAGCAGGACTGGGGCGGCTGCCGCTGCCAGGCCCTGGCCCTGCTGGGCGACGCCGCCGCCACCGACCCGGTCTGCACCCGCTCGCCCGACCACGCCCGGATCAGCAAGATCCTCGCCGACCTGCCGGAAACACCACCCCCGCTGGTCTATCGCCGCTACGGCAACGCACCCGGTTAGAGCCTCTTCACCGTCCCGACTGCACGCCCGTTCAGGCAGTCTCCGCTCCAGCCGGCTGTCACGCCAGACAGGACGATGCTACCCTGGAACAAATCAGTCCGGGAACCGTTCATGCCGCGCTCTCTGCGAAAGACCCTGCCAGGCATCGCCCCCGTCGCGGGGTATTTCATTCTTTCTCTGGTGGCATTCAAATATATTCACCTGCCGGGCTTTCTCCTGCTGTCCGACAGGCCCGGCTCGTCCCCCGCCGCGCACACCACCGCAAAGCTGGGCAATCTATGCCTCCACGAACTGTTCATGCTGTTTCTGATCTGCTGCCTCACGGCCGCCTTCGCCGCGACGACGCGGAAGGATGCCGCCTATTGCGGCTTTCCGCTCGACAGGACGGCTCTCCTGCGCATCGCGCAGGGATGCGGGTTGTCGCTGGTCGGCGCCCTGCTCCTGGGGGCATTCGAATGTCTCTTCGGCGGCCTGCGCTTTACCGGGCTGATCTGGAACGGCCCGGTCACGGCCGCGATCATCCTGCTCTCGGCCGCCACCCTCACCATCGTCGGATTGACCGAAGAATTGTGGTTCCGTGGCTATCCGCAGCAGCGCCTTCAGGACGCCATCGGCTGGTGGCCCGCCGCTCTCGCTACGTCCCTCGTCTTCGCCACCTTTCACCTGGCCAATAACGGCGAAAATATCGTCGAAATCGTCCTGCTGTTCCTGTCGGGACTCGTCCTGTGCGGCCTCCGCCGCGTCACGGGCTCTCTCTGGCTGGGTGTCGGCGCCCATGCCGTCGCCGATTTGTCCAACATCATCCTGGGTTCGCCCGACCCCCATGCCGACAGCAGCCCGTTCCAGATCGTCCACCTGCTCGTCGCCGGTCCCGCATGGCTCAACGGAGGCGATAACGGCGTCATGTTCAGCATTCCGGGCATCGGCATGCAATATCTGATGATGCTCGTCGCCATCCTGCTTTTCAGGCCATCCCAACCGAAAGGATCATGACCGCCCCCGGCCAGGGAAGCCTGGCCCATCCGCCCGAAACCTGCCCGGACCGGCTTTCAGAACCATTCTTTCTGATGAGCGACATACGTCTCGAAAAAATCCTGATCGGACTTCGAAATATAGATAACGCCCTCGATCAAGCCGATCAGCCAGATAATCGCACCAGGGATACCAAAAAACAGAAATCCGAACATCGTAAAGAGCAGCATGACGATGCCGGCTTTATTGTATCCCAGATAAAATTTATGAATCCCGAACCCGCCCAGAAAGATCGCCAAAAGACCCGCAACGACCTTCGATTTCTCCCCTGATGTATTGATATCTATATTGATGCCGCCCGTTGCCTGATCACGCAGAACAAATATCGAGAACGCCTCGCCATTGCCCGGATCGAAATCGACCCTTGCGCCGCTTTTCAGGGATGAAAAATCAGACTTTACGCTCGTCCCCCTGAATTTATACCGATGATTATCGTCCCCGCTGATCAATCCTTCTCCATTCCTGGGGTCATAATCGAGAACGATTCCGCGCATTGTATTCCACCCGCAAATCTTATGGCGATCATATCAGCATAAAGATCCACGATAATTCGCGTCAATCCGGCGCTGATCCCCCGCGCTTCCCGGCCAGCCGCACGGGCAGCAATAGGGTTGCGAGGAACAGCCCCGCATGCAGCACGCACAGCAGACCGAACGCCAGCCCAAAGGCCCGCGATGCCATGAACGGGCTGGCGGATGCCTGCCCACCCAACGTCATCGCGCACAGCGTCGTCCAGATCGGGCCGCCCAGCCTCTGCACGATATTCAGCGCCGTGGTCGCAACCGGCAGGTCCTCCCGCTTCACCGAGGCATATCCCGCGCTCATGGACGGAATGCCGATCGCCCCCATCCCGGCCCCCCGCAGAAACAGCGCGCCGGCCAGAAGTGAAAAAGCTGACCCACGCAGGGCAAGAAACACAAGCAGCAGAGCCCCCGCAAATGCCGCCAGCGCGCCGCAGTTCGTCAGTCTCCGGATACCGAACCGGTCCGTAAGACGCCCCATCAACGGATAGGTGCACATCATGCCCAGCCCCATCGGCATCATCAGCCAGCCAACCCGGTCGGGCGACAGGCCGCATCCGTGGATCAGCCAGACGGGCACAAGCATCTGCCCCGCGAACAGGGCGCCGTTCAGAAGGAACATGGTGGCGACCGAAGCGGAAAAAACCCGTCCTCCGAACAGCCGCAGGTCGATCAGGGCATCATCACCCTTCCGATGCGCCCACGCGCCATACAGCACGAAAAGCAGCAGTCCGCCACACACCAGGGCACCGCCCATGCGCTGGCCAAGACGATCGATCCCGTAAAGAAAGAACACAAGAGCCGGCGAGAGCAGCGCCAGACCGGTCAGGTCGAGTGCACGCGGGCGCGCCTCCTGCCTGTCATCGGGCAAAAAACGCCACGCGAGCGCAAAAGCCAGAAGGCCGACCGGCAGGTTGAACAGAAAGATCCAGCGCCAGGAAGCAAATGTCAGAATCCCCCCCGCAACGATCGGCCCCAGAAGCGGCGCCAGCAGGATCGGCATCGTCACCATGCTGGCCACGCGCGGCAGATGCCGGCCGGCGGCCCGCGCGACCAGCATCTGCGCCATCGGCGCCAGCAGGCCGCCCGCCATGCCCTGCACCACGCGAAACCCGATCAGCGACGGTGCCGACCATGCCATCCCGCACAGGCCCGATGCCAGGGTAAACGCCGCGAAACACCGGAGATACAGCGCCCGGGCACCGATGCGGTCAACCAGCCAGCCATTGAGCGGCAAGGTCAGCGCAAGCGCCAGCAGATACCCGCTCATGACCCACTGAATGGTCGGGAACGCGGCATGCAGCGTTCCCGCCAACCCCGGTAGCGAGACGTTCACGATCGTGGCGTCGAGCTGCGCCATGAACGAACCGATGGCCGCGACACTGGCGATTTTCCAGATACCGCGCGGCAGGCGGTCGCTCCCCCCCAGCACCGAGCCCGCGCCCGCATCCGGGGCGCGGCTCATGCTGAAAAGCCGGGGCTGCACATGCGGCGGCGATTCAGGCCGTCAGTTCGACGGCATCGGTGGTCGTCACCCGGCCGAGCATCGGAAAGATATGCTCGAAGGCGAAGCCGTGCATGTCCGCCGACAGACCGGAGGTCGCATCTTCCGCCACCACCACCGCATAGCCATGCTCATGCGCGGCGCGGGCGGTGGATTCCACGCCCATATTGGTCGCGATCCCGCCGAGCACGATCGTCGTAATGCCGCGCCGACGCAGTTGCAGATCCAGGTCCGTGCCGTAAAAAGCGCCCCACTGGCGCTTCGTCACCATCAGGTCCCCCGGTTCGGCCAGACCGTCCACCAGTTCGGTCCAGTCCTCGGGAAAGCCGCCCGGCGGCGGGGAAAACGGCCGATCGACCGGCGTACGCACCGCATCGGCGAAATCGGCCGAAAAGGCGACATTGACCAGCACGACCGGCGCGCCGGCCGCCCGGAAACGGCCGGCCAGGCGCTTGGAACGCGCCACCACGTCGTCGCCGGAATGCGGCGCCAGCGCACGGCCGACAATGCCTTTCTGGAGATCGATCAACACCAGCGCGGTCCGGGAAGCGGGAAGAGACATCATGATGCGGCTCCGATATCGTTGCATTCGGTCCCCCCGGCGCGTTGTCCGCTCCGGCGGGGTCCGATAGAATTTGAGGACAAACTCAAGCAGGGGCATTATTTGAGCATGGGCTCAACTTCGTCAAGGACCGATCGCACCACATTGCAGCCCCAGCGCGCGGTCGGTCGCCAGCGCGTGGCGGATCTGCTGGCGGCGGCATCCGACCTGATCGCCGAACGCGGCTATCAGGCGACGACCATGGCCGCGATCGCCGAGCGGGCCGGTGCCCGGATCGGATCGCTCTATCGCTTTTTCCCGAACAAGGAGGCGATCGCCGACACCCTGCTGCGCCGGCATCTCGACATCCTGCGCGAAGCGTATGCCACGCTTGGCCAGCACGCGACCGGCGCCACGCCCGAGGAACTGGCCGATATCCTGATCGATCTTCTGACCACGCTCTATCCGCGTGTAAAATCGCTTCCCGCCCTCATGGATGTCAGCACGGACCGGACCGAACTCAGCCGGCAGTCGCGGGCCACGGCGCTGGGCGGCATTTCCGCGGCATTGATCGCCTGCGCGCCGAAACTGGACCGGCGGGAGGCCGACGATATCGCGACCGTCGTGCTCAACAACATGAAGACGATGCTCGGCATGGCCCTGAAGACCGCCCCGACATCACCAGGCGCGCCAGACGAACTGCGCCTGATGAACCGGCTTTATCTCGCCACCAGGCTGATGCCCGCTCAGAAGCCGGCTACGGGCCACCCAGACGGCGCCGATAGGCTTTGAAGACCGTGCTGGAAATGGCATTCAGCACCTTGATGCCCGCCGCCTCGTCCGGCAGGTCGCGGCTGAGTTCCACCAGGATATAGTGCGCCCCGTTCGGCAGAAACACAATCGCGGCATCATTGCGCACGCCGTTGACCCACCCGGTCTTGTGCGCCACCAGCGTACCGGCGGGCAATCCGGGCGGGATAAGGTCGTTGAAGGTCTGGCCAAGCATGATGCCGATCATCGCACGGCTCTCGGCCGGGCCGACGATCGCGCCGTGGTCGAGCTTCTGCAGGAAACCGCCCAGCCCGCGCGCCGTCACGCGATTGCGGATGCCTTTTGCATCGGCATCGAAATCCTCGATCATGCGGCCGAAGGTAATGCCCTCCAGTCCCTGCTGCGCCACCACGCCACGGATCTGGATCACACCCAGCCGCTCGACCATCAGGTTGGTGGCGAGGTTGCTGCTGTACTGGATCATGACCCGCAGCAATTCGATCACCGTGACCGGCCTGCCGGCCTCTGCATAGAGCGGATCGTAGGAATCCTGCTTCTGGTCCAGCGAAAAACTGCCCATGCCGACCAGCGAGTGAAAACGGTTATGAACGATGATCGCCTCATCCGGCTTCAGCGTGCCGTCACGGAAGGCGGCATAGGCGGCATCGAGCACAAGCAGCTTGATGGTGCTGGCGGCATTGATCGGCTCGTCACAATGCAGGCAGACATCCGGCGCCTGCCCCGATGGCGCGGCATAGACGGCGAACTCCCCCGGTTGCCCGGCCGTCAGTCGCGCGACAGCGTCCGCCATGGCGGATGCACGCGCCGCCCGGGCCGGCCCGGCAAGAAGAAGGAGCGCGCACAAGACAACGGCGCCGCGTGTCAGAAGGCGCATTCCAGATGGCGGCACGGTCGATCTCCTCGGTGGCACGTCCACCTCATTCCGAGGCCATCATAATCTTCGTTTCCACACCAGACCAATTCACCGAAGTTACCATGCGTTAGCCTTGGGTTATCACCTGTGGAAAAGTTTGACCTTCCTAAGCGGGCCGCGATCGGCGAAGGAAGAAGCATGCGATCATGCAGCGGGGTGGCGCGGCGCGGTTATGGATACTGGCAGGACTCTTTCGCGCCGAGGCGTGTTTGCGGGCGGCGCCGCACTGGGCGCGGCCGCAATGATGGCGGGGGAGCACATCCTCCTGCCACACGCCGCCTCGGCGGGCGACGCACGCGCGCCGGCGCACCGGCCCCACCTTGTGCCGCTGCACCCGCGCGTGGACCAGATCACCGACATCAAGGTCTGTATCCGGCCCTTCCGCGCCGCCGGCCCCCGACTGGATGTCGAGCGGATCGGCGACAAGACGGTCTTCCATAATTACGGCCATGGCGGCAGCGGCTGGTCCCTGTCCTGGGGCTCGGCCAATCTGGTGGTCGGCAAGGTGGCGGCAACGCTCAACCGCAAGGTCGCGGTCATCGGCTGCGGCATCGTCGGGCTCACGGCCGCGCTGACGGCGCAGCGCGCGGGCTTCGATGTCACGATCTATACCCGCGACCTGCTGCCGCACACGCGCTCGGTCCGCGCGAACGGAAGCTGGACGCCAGCTTCCCGCATCGCCCTGACCCAGACCGCCGGCCCAGCCTTCGCCGACCAGTGGGAGCAGATGGCACGGTTCTCGTGGGCGACCTACCGCACCTATCTCGGCCTGCCCGGCGCGCCGATCCTGTTCGAAGACAACTACATCCTGTCCGACAAACCCTTCGACGAAGGGCCGGCCAGACCGGCACCCGCCGGCGCACCGGGACGGATGCCCCGCGCCACCGAGGATTTCGCCGCCTACGACAGCAGGATTCGCGATATCATCCCGGCGGCCGAGGATGTTCCGGCGGCGGAAAATCCCTTCGCCGCGCCGTACGCAAAGCGGCATTCCCTGATGATCTATAATTTCGGCGCCTACGGCCACCTGCTGCTGTCCGAATTTCACCAGGCGGGCGGCCGCATCGTCATCCGCTCGTTCCACACCCCCCAGGATCTGACCTCCCTGCCGGAGAAGGTGATCATCAACTGCCCCGGCTACGCCGCGCGCGACTGGTGGCGCGATGACAGCCTGATCCCCGTCCGGGGCCAGACAGCGTGGCTGCCACCCCGCCCCGAGGCCCCCTACGGCCTCGATTACCGGGGCGCCGCGCTGCTGTCGAAGACCGACGGCGTGATGATCCAGGCCGTGGATCTGGACGGGCTGGGCGAGATGACCGGCGTCGGCAATTCCTTCGAGCACCCCGACCCGGCGGAGGCGGCGCGCGCCATCGGCGTCTTCGCCGACCTGTTCGCGCGCATGCCGATGGCGGGCGGGTGACATGACGATGCGCATAAAAGGCACAATGGCCGCCTGCATGGCCGCCCTCACGCTCGGCATGGCCCCGGCACACCCCCTTGCCGCCGCCACACCGTGCGCCGAACCGGCTCACGGCGCGGACCTCTATCGCACGGCCTGCGCGATGTGCCACGGCACACGGCTGGAAGGCAATTTCGAAACCCCCGCGCTGACGGGCCGCTTCGTCGCCAACTGGGCCGGGGCACCGGTTTCGGAACTGGAAGCCTATGTCCATCGGGCCATGCCGCTGATGGCACCCGGCACGCTGTCACCGGACGACACACGGGCCGTCGTCGCGTTCCTGCTGGCGGCGAACGATCTCCCGCAAGGCAAGACCGTGCGTGTCGGGGCGCGGACGCGTTCGGCCTGTCCGTCATGAAACACGCCGCATCGTTCTCTTCTTTTTCTGAAGAAAAAGAAGCAAAAAGACTTTTATCCGTTCAGGGACATCGTATGCCCCAGGCACAAGGCTCCTGAACGAATCAAAGTTTTTTGGTTCTTTTTTTCAAAAAAGAACAGAAACCACGCCCCAAGCCAAGGATCCCCGATGCGCCTGCGCCAGATCGAAGTCTTCTACGCGATCATGACGACGGGTTCGCTCCGGCGCGCCGCCGAACTGCTGCACGTCTCGCAGCCGGCGGCCAGCAAGGTCTTGCGCTACGCCGAGCAATCGCTGGGCTTCGCGCTGTTCGAGCGTGCGGGCGGCCGACTGGTGCCGACGCGCGAAGCCCGCATCATGCTGCCGCACGTCAACGCCATTTTCGAAAAACTGTCGGACCTCAAACGCCTGACCGACAATCTGCGCTATGCGCGAGACGGGCATTCGATCAGCATCGGTTGCGTGCCGAGCCTGGGGCTGAGCCTGGTGCCGCGCGTAGTCCAGCGTTATCGCACCGCCCATCCCGGCATGGAACTCACGATCGACGCCATGCACGGCTCCGAAATCGTGTCCCGCATCCTCAACCACGATCTCGACCTCGGGATCGTGTTCGGCGATTACACGCGCGACGGGCTGACCGCACTGCATATCGCGGATATTCCCCTGCTGGTGATCGACGCCGAGGGCGGGGAAGGCCCCGTCAACATCGCCGAAATCGACCCGGCCCGCTATATCGGGCTGAGCGAGAACGACCCCACGGCCCGCCTGCTCGACATGGCACTGGACGAAGCCGGCATTCCGGCCACGCCACCGGTGCGGGTGCGCACCCATTTCATGGCGGCCGAACTCGTGCGCCTCGGCGGAGGCTGCGCCATCGTGGATGCCCTGACAGCCCTGCATCATCCGGGCCTGCCCCGGCCGCGCCCGCTCTCCCCGCCACTCAGCGTGACCTGCACCGTCCTGTTCCGCGCCGACCACGCACTCTCGCATATTTCGCAGAGCATCCTTGCCTTGTTACGAAACGAACTGGCAATCGACCTGGCCGCGCTGGCCGAATGACACCCGGCAGGGCTGTAACATCAGGTTAAGGGAAAGGTACATCTGCGAAACGGGACAGGCGAACCATTTCGTGCTCTTAATGAATCCCTTTTCCTTTTTGGCCCATCCATGCCCCAGGGCCGGACTTTTCGTATTCAGGACCGTCCATGCTCCAGCGTTTCCGACATTCATGCATGAAGGCCGTCTCGGCGGTCGCCCTCCTGTCCGTGCCATGCGTCGGCCATGCCGCGTCCCTGCCACCGGGACTGACGGAGCAGGCAATCGGCACGACGGTGGAACGCGCCCGGCAGGCATTCAACGTGCCCGGAATCGCGGTCGCCGTGGTGCATGACGGAGACATCGTGTTCAGCCACGGTTACGGACGCCGCGCGGAAGACAAGAGCAGCGCGCCGGTCGATCGGCGCACGCTGTTCGCCATCGGGTCGAACACCAAGGAGTTCACCACCACGGCACTGGCGCAACTGGTCGATCAGGGCAAGCTGGACTGGAACGACCGCGTCATCGACCACATGCCGGAATTCCGCGTCGCCGATCCGTCGATCACGCGGGATTTCCGCGTGTCGGACCTGCTGACCCACCATAGCGGAATGGGGCTGGGCGCCGGAGACCTGATGCTGTTCTCGCACAGCACGCTCACGCGGCCGCAAATCCTCGCCGGCCTGCCGTTCATGCCCTTCACAGCGCCGTTCCGCACCCAATACGCCTACAACAATCTTCTTTATGTCGTAGCCGGCGCGCTGGTCGAGCGACTGACCGGGCAAAGCTGGGAAGAAATCGTCCAGAAGCGACTGATCGACGCCGCCGGCCTGCCCGCCTGCCAGAGCACGCCGCCGGTCAAGGGCCAGACGAACGTCGCGACCGGCGAGGGTGAAACCGGCATCCTGCCCGACAAGGCCGCGCTCCGGTTGCCCGGCGTGGCGCCCGCCGGCGGCATCTGGTGCAGCGCCGACGGCATGGCCCGCTGGGCGCAGACCTATCTCAACGGCGGCCGCACGCCCGAAGGCCGGCAGATCTTCAGCCAGGCCAGCCGCGATACGCTGTGGGCGCCGCATGCGCTGCTGCCGCTGCCCGACACGGCGGACGCAACGAAAACCCATTTCCGAGCCTATGGCTATGGCTGGTTCATGGAGGATTTCTTCGGCCAGAAGCGCGTCTGGCACACCGGCACCATCGACGGCATGGTCAGCTACATGACCTTCCTGCCGGAAAGCCGGACGGCCATCGTCATCCTGACCAACCATGACGACCACAACGCGACCTACGCCATCGCAACGACGCTGAGCGCCTATGTCGCAACCGGCGCCAGCGCCGACTGGGTCGCGCACTGGCAGGACGCGGAGAACGCCGCACACGCGGCGGAGGCGAAAGCCGCCGCGAGCACCGGCCCCGGCTCGCCCGCGCGGCCGTTCATCACCCTCTCCGAAAGCACGCAGCAGGACTATATCGGCACCTATCGCGACGACTGGCGCGGCCCGATCACCATCAGCCGCCGAGGACGGGACCTGCGGATGGCATTCAGCCATGCCGATGGCCTGACCGGCACACTCTCCGCCCTGCCGCACGATCTGTTCGTCGTCCGGTGGGACGATCGCGGACAGGATGCCAGCGACGATTCCTATGTGCAGTTCGAACGCGATGTCTCCGGCCAGGTGGTCGGCATGAACATGCGCGTGATCGGGTCCGATTTCAGCTTCGATGCGCAGGATCTGCACCCGAGGAAAGTCAGTTCTTCTTTTTCTGAAGAAAAAGAAGCAAAAAGACTTTAATCCGTTCAGGGTCATCGCGCGTCCCCAGCACAAGGCTCCCGACCGAATCAAAGTTTTTTTGGGTCTTTTTTTTTCAAAAAAGAACAGAAACCACCCCCACACCCCCTCTATTCGTTTTTTATCAAACCGAACCGTTAACCACAGGTTATGAGAGGACGGTCTCTTTGCATTGGCTGAAACGCTCCCGGACTTCTAGGCTTTGCCCATCGTGACGGCACATCAGTGCGGCCAGCCTCTGGATATTCGGAAATTTCATGGCCGGCAGACGGACCATCACCATCATCGGCGGCGGCGTCATCGGTCTCACCGCCGCCTATACCCTCGTTCGGGAGGGCCACGAGATCACGCTGATCGAGCGTGGCGAGGATATCGGGCAGGAAGCCAGCTTCGCGAATGGCGGGCAACTCAGCTACCGTTATGTCAGCCCGCTGGCCGATGCCGGCGTAATGCGCGACGCTCTGGGCTGGTTGCTGCGCCCACATTCGCCGATCGCCTTGCGGCTGCGGGCCGATCCAGGCCAGTGGCGCTGGCTGCTCGCCTTCCTGCTGGCATGCAACCGGCGGACAAATCGCGAAAATGCCGCAATCCTGCTCGATCTTGCCCTGAACGGGCAGACGGAACTCCAGATGTGGCGCAATGCCGGGCTGGACGATTTCCTGTGGCGCCGTCCGGGAAAACTCGTGCTGTATCGGACGGCTTCGATATTCCGCAAGGCGGCGCGCTCCATCACCGATCCAGCCCGACAGCGCGCGCTGTCTCCAGCCGAATGCGTGGCGGTCGAACCCGCGTTCGCGGGATTGCAACCCCGGCTCGCGGGCGGACTCTTCTCGCCCGAGGACGAAGTCGGGGATTGTTTCCTGTTCTGCAAGGTCCTGCGCAAGGCGCTGGCGGCGGAGCCGGGCTTCCGTCTGGTGCGAGGCACGGTCGCGCTCACCCCCGGCGTGGGCCGCCGATGCACCGTCAGCGTCGATGGCCAACCGTTCGAGACCGATCTCGTCATTCTCGCGGCAGGCATCGCCTCCCGTGCGCTGGCGCGACCGCTGGGGCTCGACCTGCCGCTGTACGGCCTGAAAGGCTATAGCCTGACCACCCGGCCGCAACCCGGCATTCTGCCATCGGTCAGCGTGACGGATTACGACAATCGCGTGGTCTATGCAGGATTGGGCGACCGGCTGCGGGTGGCGGCGATGGTCGATATCGGCACCGAAGAGACCACGCCCGACCCAAGGCGCCTGGCGGACCTGCGCGCCCTGGTCGCCGCAACATTGCCGGGGGCACTGGGGCAGGGCGAGGACGCGCCATGGGCCGGCCTGCGCCCGGCCACGCCGACCGGCGTTCCGATCATCGCGCGGACCCGCTATGACAATCTTCTGCTTAATGTCGGGCATGGTGCCCTAGGCTTCACGCTGTCGGTCGGCTCGGCACTCCGGCTGAAAGAGATCGTGGCCGGAGCCGATGACCGGGCCATCGGATAAGAAGCCGACGGTCCAAACAGGCTCTCGAGGAAAGGAACAGGTTCCGATGCAGACGACCCGTCGCGCGGTTCTTCTTGGCGGCGTCGCCGCAACCCTGTCCATGCCGATGCGCGTCCCCAGGGCCGCCCCATCCCTTCACGGTCTCGCCGGGCTCGACCAACCGGTCGAGATTCTGGAAGATCGCTGGGGTATTCCCCATGTACGGGCCCATACCATCCCCGACGCCTTCTTCGCCGACGGTTATCTTGTGGCGCGGGACCGGCTGTGGGAGATGGATTTCGGCCACCGCCAGTCGCTGGGCCGGCTGGCCGAACTCTTCGGCGCGGCCTTCGTCCCTTCCGACACCGCCAACCGGCTGGTGCTGTTCCGAGGCGACGCGGAACAGGAACTCGCCGCCTTCCCGCCGCTGGTGCAGGCATGCGCGCGCGCCTATGTCGCCGGGATCAACGCGCGGATCGCCGAAACCAGGGCCGATCCGACACAACTCCCACCCGAATTCGCACTCTTCGCCTGCACGCCGCTGGCATGGGATGTGCTGGACCTGATCCGCATACGCGCCGAGGTCACGGGCAACACGCGCGCGGAGATCCGCCGGGCACGACTGGCGGCACGGGGCGCGCTGGCTTACGACACGATCATGACCCCGCTCGAACCCGTCCATGCGCTGCGCGTGCCGGACGGGCTGGATGTCGACGCAATCACCGAGGCCGATCTCGGACTGTTCGGCGTATTGCAGGCTCCGTTGCCATTGCGGGGCCTGCACGCGGCGACCAACGACGAAACAAGGCGGCGGAACGAGGGCAGCAATGCCTGGATCATCGCCCCCTCACGCACCGCGACCGGCCGGCCGATCCTGGCCAACGATCCGCATCTGAGTTTCGGCGTACCCGGCCCGCGCCATGTCGTGCATCTGACGGCACCGGGGCTGGACGTGATCGGCGGCGGATCGGCGGGCATGCCCGGAATCATGCAGGGCCATAACGCAAAAATCGCTTTCGGACGCACCAACTTCCATATCGACCAGGAAGACCTGTTCATCCTGGACACCGACCCGCGCGACCCGCTGCGCTATGCCCACCAGGGCGGCTGGAAGCGGATGGAGCAGGTCGAAACGACAATCGCGGTGCGCGGCGAGCCCGATCGGGTGGTGAGCCTGTTCTATTCCGTGCAGGGGCCGGTGGTGGCGCGCGATACGGCGCACCACCGCGCGACGACGGTTTCGGCCACCTGGCTGGCCCCCGGCGCGAACGGCCTGCTGGCCAATATCGGCATCAACCTCGCCCATGACTGGCCCAGCTTCCGCGAGGCATTGCGGGTCCACACCAGCCCGACCAATTTCACCTATGCCGATACCAGCGGCAATATCGGCTGGCAGGCGGCCGGCGGCCTGCCCCACCGCGCGGACGGCCATGACGGGCTGATGCCGGCGCCGGGCAACGGACGATACGACTGGCAGGGTCTGCAACCGCTGGAGGCCCTGCCCAGCAGCTTCAACCCCGCGCGCGGCTGGTTCGGCACCTCGAACGAGATGAACCTCCCACCGGACTACCCGGCGGAAGAACGGCGCGTCAGCTTCGAATGGCGCGACCGCTTCCGCCACGAGCGCGTCGCCCAGATGCTGGATGCCACCCCCCGCGCAACCCTGGCGGACAGCGCGGCGCTGCAACACGACACGCTGTCGGTATTGGCCTTGCAGATGGTGCGGCTGCTGCCGGCAATCCCGCCCTCGCTGGCCGCCGAAGCCGCATTGCTGCGCGCCTGGAACGGCCGCGTGGACGCCGACAGCGCGGCGGCGGCCCTGTATGAAGTCTGGTGGACGCGGCTGGAGCGCGCGCTGCACGCCCTGATCATCCCGCCATCGCTGCACGACCTCCTACCCGGCCCGGTCGGCGCCACGGTGCAGCTTTCCCTGTTCCAGTCACCCGATTCCCGCTTCGGACCCAACCCGGCGCAGGCACGCGACAGAATGCTGGCCGACTGCTTCAGCGCGGCAGTCGCCGAACTGCGCGAACGGCTGGGTCCCCTGCCGGCCGCCTGGCGATGGGGCGCGCTGCACACCATCACGCTGCGCCACCCGCTGGCCTCCGTTCCGGCGATCGCGGCGGCCTTCCCCGCCATCGGCGGCACCACGGCGGAAAGCGGCGGCGACCCCTACACCGTCATGGCCCGCTGGTACAGCCCGCGAACGGGCGGAGAGCACGCCTATGCCGCAACGGGCGGCGCGAGCTATCTGATGGTCTGCGATGTCGGGGACTGGGACCAATCGCTGTTCCTCAATTTCCCCGGCCAGTCGGCCGACCCGCATTCACCGCATTACGCCGATTTCCTCCCCGTCTGGCTGCGGGGCGCGATGCAAAAGCTCCCCTTCAGCACACACGGCGTCAACGCCGCCGCCGTCCGGCGCCAGACCCTCCAGCCGGGACCCCGGCCATGAGAATCTGGCGGGTCCTCGCCCTCGCCGCACTGGCCGTCCTGCCCTCGGCGGCACAGGCACAGACGACCACCGACCAGGCACTCGACCGCGTGCTGGCCGAAGGCGAGGCCCGGCCACTGGCCGCGATCGCCGCCATCCGCCTGCGCCACGGCCAGGTCGCCTACAGCTACTATGGCGGCTTCGCCCGCCGCACGCGGACCGGCACGCCCCCCGTCGATCCGGACACACTGTTCCGCATCGCCTCGATCTCCAAGATCGTCACGACCATCGGACTGATGGAACTGGTCGAACAGGGCAGGATCACGCTCGATCACGATGCGTCCGACTATCTGGGCTTCCCGCTCCGCAATCCCGATTTCCCGGATGTGCCGATCACGGTGCGGATGCTGCTCAATCATACGTCCAGCATCCGCGACGCCGACGGCTACACGCTCCCCCCAGGCCACCGGATCGCGGAATTTTTCGACCCGTCGCGCAAACCCGGCGATCCCGCCTATCATTTCGCCCATGCCGACGGCCACCCGCCGGGCTCGTGGTTCGAATACTGCAATCTCTGCTACGGCCTGATCGGCACGATGATGGAGCGCGCCAGCGGCGAACGATTCGACCGTTTCCAGCAGGCGCATGTGCTGGCCCCGCTGGGCATCGACGGCGGCTACAACCCGGCCACCCTGGCCCACCCGGAGCGTCTGGCCACGCTCTACCACCACCTGCCCTCGGGCTGGACGGCTGCGACCGACACGCTACCGGTCGAAAACCGGAGCGCGGCGGCGCTGGCCGCCTATACGCCCGGCACCAACGGCACCCTCTTTTCTCCGCAGGGCGGCCTGCGCATCTCCATGCGGGGGCTGACCCGCCTCGCGCGCTTCATGCTCGGCCACGGCACGCTGGACGGCACGCGCCTGCTCTCGCCCCACAGCATCGACCTGATGCTGACGCCAAGCTGGCAGTATGACGGCCATAACGGCACCTGCCCGTACCCGATCGCCAGCTACGGGCTCAGCATGATCCGGCTGACTGGCCAGCGGGATTCCTCCGGGCGGGAAACCCGCCCCTACAAAGGCTATTCCGGCGACCTGGCCGGCCATCTGGGCGACGCATACGGGCTGAAATCGGGCTTCTGGTACGACCCGGCCACCGGCGACGGCTTCCTGTTCGCGGCCGACGGCTTCCCCGATGACGGGCAGGAGCGTCCGGGCGCCTATTCCTCCTTCACCCATGTCGAGGAGGACCTGTTCACCGCCCTCGCCGACGCAGGAAAGTAAGCCGATGACCGTCCGATCCTCCCTCCTCGCCGCGTCGGCCCTGCTCGCCGCCACCATTCTCCCCGCACACGCCGCCCCGGCGACGGACGCCCCCCGTCTGGCCGCCCTGCTGGCCATGCCCTACGCCAACGGCCTGACCGGCGCCGCCGGCGCGCCCCGCGTGGCCTGGGTCGAACGCCGCAACGGCATCCGCAATATCCTGGTCTCGGACGGCGGTGCCACGCCGCACCGTGTCACGGCCTACACGCAAGACGACGGAACCGACCTCTGGGGCCTCACCCTCAGCCCCGACGGACGGATGCTCGCCTTCGTCGAGGGAGGCGATCCCGAATATCCCGACGACGCGCCGCCGAACGCCGGCAACGCGCCGGTGCCGGGCAAGCAGACGGTGCGCGTCGTCCTCCCCGACGGCCGGATCGTCACGGCAGGGGAGGGACACGCACCGACATTCTCGCCCGACGGCCGACAACTGGCCTTCGCGCATGGCGGCACGCTGCTGGTCGGCCGGGCCGGCGGCGTCCCCCGCACGGTCCTGACCACACCGGGCGCGATCACCGCCCTGCACTGGTCGCCCGACGGCACCCGTCTGGCCATCGAGATCGATCGCGGATCGCACGCCCTTATCGCATTATGGCAGGACAAACCGGGCAATGAGGCCCCCGTCTTCCTCCCCGCCGCCCTGGCCCAGGACCAGATGCCGGCCTTCTCGCCGGACGGACGATCCATCGCCTTCGTGCGGGCGCGCACGCCCCTGCTGACGGCCGAACGCGGAAAGGGCCATTTCTGGTCGATACAGACCTACGACATCGCCACCGGCACGGAACGCACGCTCTGGACGGCACCGGAAGGCGCGGGCAGCCGCTTCTGGGCACCGGAGGGCATGGGCCTGACCTGGACCGGCGACGGACGGCTGATCTTCCCGTGGGAGGGCAGCGGCTGGCTCCGGCTCTGCGCACTCCCGGTCGCGGCCAGCCCGCCAACCCCGCATTGCCTGACGCCGGACGGCGCCGAAATCGCCACCTATCGCCTGTCGGCGGACCGCACGCACCTGCTCTACACGGCCAATAGCGGCGATCTCGACCATTGGCGCGCCTGGTCGCAACCGCTCGACGACACCCCGGCCACCCCGCTGACCGCCGAAGACGAACAGGTCACGAATTTAACGACGGCCGGCCAGGCCATCGCCGTCATGGCCACGGGCATCGCCCAGCCCGCCCATCCGGTGGTGCTGCAAAACGGCGGCCGCCGGGTCCCCGTCACCGCCACGGTGCCGGACGGCTTCACCTTCACCGCCCCGCAGATCTTCCACATCCACGGCGCGGACGGGTACGACATCCACGGCCAACTGTTCCTGCCGCCGGCCACAACGCCCGGCCCGCATCCGGCGCTGATCTTCGTCCATGGCGGCCCGGAACGGCAGATGCTGCCGGCCTTCAACGCCATGGGCTATTATTCCAACGCCTACATCATGAACCAGCTTCTGGCGGCGCGAGGTTATGTCGTCCTGTCGGTGAATTATCGCAGCGGCACCGGCTACGGCCTGGCCTTCCGCGACGCACCCGGCATCGGCCGGGCTGGCGCCAGCGAATATGGCGATGTCCACGCGGCCGGCCTCTACCTGCGCGCCCGCCCCGACGTGGCACCGGCCCGGATCGGCATCTGGGGCGGAAGCTGGGGCGGCTACCTGACGGCCCTGGCCCTCGCCCGCGACAGCGCCCTGTTCGCCGCCGGCGCCGACTTCCACGGCGTGCACGACCTCACGGAACCCGACCACCCCGGCCTCTCCCCCGAGGAAAAACAGCAGGCCCGAGACTCCGAATGGCGATCGTCCCCCGCCGCCGACATCGCGCACTGGCAGGCACCCGTCCTGCTGATCCACGGCGATGACGACCATAACGTCGAATTCGAACAATCCACCCTGCTGGCCCGCATGCTCACGGCGCGCAACATCCCGTTCGAGGATCACATCTTCCCCGGCGAGCGCCACGCCTTCCTCCGCACGCAGGACTGGCTCGCCGCCTATCTGTGGACACTGCATTTTCTCGACGCCCACCTGTCGGCCGGGCACGAACACTAACGGAAACCGCTCTCAGGACACCCGGCGCGGACTGCCTCACCCGTGACCCTGCACCCCGCCACGCGGCAGGGTCACGACGAAGCGCGCCCCCGTCACCTGCCCGTCCGCCCCCACCCGGTTCTCGGCACGGATCGTGCCGCGCAGCGCCTCGACGATCTGGCGGCTGATGGACAGGCCCAGCCCGGAATGCTGGCCGAAATTCTCGCTGGTCGGCCGTTCGGAATAGAACCGGTCGAAAATGCTGCCCAGCTTGGCGGCCGGAATACCCGGCCCCTGGTCGGTCACCGCAATCTCCACCATCCCGCCGGAAACGGCGGCGGCACTGAGCACGATCTGGCCGTCCGGCGGCGAAAACGAGATCGCATTGCCGATCAGGTTGCGCAGCACCTGCACCAGCCGGTCCTCGACCGCCATCACCGTCAGCGGCTTGTCCGCCGGCCCGGCGCTGACGCTCAGGATCGGTTGGCCCGCGCTGCGGGTCGCCTGATGGATTTCGGCCAGCACCGACAGCATCGGCACCACCGCCACCGGCTCGGCCCGCGCGCGCGACAGTTCGGCATCCACCCGGCTGGCATCGGAAATGTCGGTGATCAACCGGTCCAGCCGGCGCACATCGTCATTGATGATGGAAAGCAGCCGGCGCTGACGGTTCAAATCCTCGATCCGCAACAGCGTCTCGATCGCCGAACGGATCGAAGACAGCGGATTCTTGATCTCATGGCTCACATCGGCGGCGAAACGTTCGATCGCATCCATGCGCGCCCACAACGCGCGGGCGCTGTCCTGCAAGGCCCGCGCCACCTCGCCGATCTCGTCCCGCCGGGCCAGCAGGCGCGGCGGCACGCTGTCCGACCGGCCGGAGGATTCGCGGATCACATGGGCCGAGGCCGCCAGCCGCAGCAGCGGCCGCGCGATGGTCAGCGACAGGTACCACGACAGCAGCACGGTCAGCGCCAGCGCCACCAGCACCAGCGACAGGATCGACGACCGCACCGCGAACAGCGACCGGTCCACATCGCGCGCCTGGCGCGTCAACTGGATGATGCCGACCGTCTGCCCCTCATGCATCACCGGCTCGGCCACGGTCACGATCAGATGGCGGTTGGCGGTCCGGCGGATATAAGGCGGCATCTCCGGCGCGGCCTTGCCGCCACCCGCCATGGGCTGGACGGACGGATCGGTGTCGGGCGTCGCCAGCGTGATGATCCGCGTACCCGACAGGGTCGGCAGCATCGACAGCAGCCGGTCATAGAACCGTTCGACAAACCCCACATTGGCGGCGGTATCCACCACCCGGTCGTCACCGTCATCGCCGGCAACGGGCGAGGGCAGGGGCTGGGCATCGATCTGCCCGCGCACCCGCCGGTGCCGGACCGCCGCCGCCTCGACCCGGCTGTCGGCCACCAGTTGCCCGTCCGGCGCGAACAGCCGCGCATGGGCGCTGGGGCTGGGTTCGGTCAGCCGCAGCAGCAGCGGCCGCGCCTGCGCGGCATCCAGCACCGGGTCGCCGCCACGGCTGGCGGTCACCGCGTTCTGCCCCAGCGCGCCGGCATAGATGCGCGCCTGCTCGCGCAGCGCCATCACCTCGGCTTCCAGCAGGCTGTTCTGGAACTGGTTGAGATAGAACAGCGTCAGCGCCAGCAGCATCAGCGGCAGGGCGTTGACCAGAAGAATGCGCCGCATCAGCGGCGAGACGAGGCGCGTCCGATATTCGTGGAAGGCCGAAGCGGCATCATGGGTCTGGATCTCGGCCCACGACGCCATGCCCCGCCGCGCCCGCGCCAGCAGGCCCGCCGGCGACGCCCCGCCGTCTCGGCCGCGCACCGGCATTATTCTTCCTTGTACCGGTAGCCGATGCCGTACAGCGTCTCGATCTGGTTGAAATCCTCGTCCACCTGGCGGAATTTCTTGCGCACCCGCTTGATGTGGCTGTCGATGGTCCGGTCATCGACATAGATGTTCTCGCCATACGCCGCGTCGATCAACTGGTCGCGGGACTTCACCAGTCCCGGCCGCGCCGCCAGCGCCTTGACCAGCAGAAACTCCGTCACCGTCAACTGGATGTCCTTGCCGCGCCAGAGGCATTGATGCCGCGTCTCGTCCAGCGACAGTTCGCCCCGCACCAGCGAGCCGCCCACGGCCGGTCCGCCGGCCTCGGCCCTATTGGCCTCGTTGCGGCGGAGCAGGGCGCGGATGCGCTCCAGCAGCAGCCGCTGCGAGAACGGCTTGGTGATGTAATCGTCGGCCCCCAGCCGCAGCCCCATCAACTGGTCCACCTCCTCGTCCTTCGAGGACAGGAAGATGACGGGAAGCTGCGAGCGCGCCCGCAGGCGCTGCAACAGTTCCATGCCGTCCATGCGGGGCATCTTGATGTCCAGCACCGCCAGATCGACCGGCCGGCTCATCAGCCCGTGCAGCGCGCTTTCGCCGTCGGTATAGGTGCGGACGTTGAACCCCTCGGCCTCCAGCGTCATCTGGACCGACGCCAGGATATTCCGGTCGTCATCGACCAGGGCGATCGTGTGTTTCGTCGGCTCCATCGCGGCGTTCTCGCTCCATACACAGTCCAGGCGCCATCTTAGCCCCGGCCATGTGCCGATGTCATGACTGCCGGCTCATGACGATCCATCCATCTTCCCATCCCTCTCCATCGGCGCATTCCTGCCCTGCATGGGATGGGAATGCCACATGAACATCGCGTTGAAGGTGGTCGTTACGCCTTGTCCAAGCGCCTGGGCTCACCTACTTCTCAGGGCATGAGCCACGATACCGACCCCACCCACGTCGCCGACTCTCCGAGCGGAGAGACCGGGGCGTCCGCGCCGGGCCAAAACCCCGGCACCGATCAGGACCCGATCCGGCCGGAAAGCGGCCAGAGCGAAGCCACCCACCCCCGCGTCCAGGAGCTGGAAGCAGCCCTGGAGGAGATGCGCGAGAAATGGCTGCGCTCCGAAGCGGAGATGCAGAACCTGCGCACCCGCACCAAGCGCGAGGTGGACGACGCGCGGCAATATGCCACGCAGAAATTCGCCCGCGACGTGGTCGAGGCCGCCGAGAACCTCAAGCGCGCCCTGAGCAGCCTGCCCGCGCCCGCCGAAGGGGAAGACGCCCTGATCACCCGCATGCGCGAAGGGATCGAGAGCACCGAGCGCTCGTTCCTGGGCATCCTGGAGCGCAACGGCATCTCGGCCGCCGACCCGGCCGGCCATCCGTTCGACGCCAACCACCATCAGGCGATGGCCGAACAGCATAGCGACGAGCACGCCCATGGCACCGTGATCCAGGCCTGGACACCGGCCTGGACGCTGCACGGCCGCCTGCTGAAGCCGGCGATGGTCGTCGTCTCCAAGGGCGCGCCCCCGGCGGCTGAGACGCCGGCGGGCTGAAACGCCAGGGGGACGCCCCCCGGCGACAGCCCCCCTTGAAACAGGCGCCATGGCTGAATACATGCTGAAGACGGCCATGGCGGTACAGGCGGATGTGGTCAAACAGTCCACCCATCCCGCTTCACGGCAGTTTTTCTAGGGTCCATTCCGGTGCTTCGGGCCGGTCCGGACCGCTGACAGGAGAGAAGACATATGAGCAAGGTTATCGGCATCGACCTCGGCACGACCAATTCGTGCGTCGCGATCCGCGAAGGGGACGAGAACCGCGTCATCGAGAACAGCGAAGGCGCGCGTACCACCCCGTCGATGGTCGCCTTCACCGACAGCGGCGAAATGCTGGTCGGCCAGGCGGCGAAGCGTCAGGCGGTCACCAACCCGTCCAACACGCTGTACGCGGTCAAGCGCCTGATCGGCCGCCGCTACGACGACCCGACCGTCACCAAGGACAAGGGCCTGGTGCCCTACAACATCGTCCCCGGCGACAATGGCGATGCCTGGGTCGAGGCGCAGGGCAAGAAATACGCCCCCTCGCAGATCGCCGCCTTCGTGCTGGGCAAGATGAAGGAAACCGCCGAGTCCTATCTGGGCGAGACGGTGACCCAGGCCGTGATCACGGTTCCGGCCTACTTCAACGACGCCCAGCGTCAGGCCACCAAGGACGCCGGCCGCATCGCGGGCCTGGAAGTCCTGCGCATCATCAACGAGCCGACGGCGGCGGCGCTGGCCTACGGCCTGCAAAAGAAGAATGGCGGCACGATCGCGGTCTACGACCTCGGCGGCGGCACGTTCGACGTCTCGGTGCTCGAAATCTCCGACGGCGTGATCGAGGTGAAGTCGACCAACGGCGACACCTTCCTCGGCGGTGAAGATTTCGACGCGCGGATCATCAGCTACCTGGCCGACGAGTTCAAGCGCGAGCAGGGCATCGACCTGCGCGCCGACAAGCTGGCCCTGCAACGCCTGAAGGAAGCGGCGGAAAAGGCGAAGATCGAGCTGTCCTCCTCCAAGGAGACCGAGATCAACCTGCCCTTCATCACCGCCGACGCCTCGGGTCCGAAGCATCTGGTGCTGAAGCTGACCCGCGCGAAGCTGGAAAGCCTGGTCGACGACCTGATCCAGCGCACGCTGGAGCCCTGCCGCGCCGCGCTGAAGGATGCGTCGGTCTCGGCGGCGGAAATCGAGGAAGTGATCCTGGTCGGCGGCATGACCCGCATGCCCAAGGTCATCGAGGCGGTGAAGCAGTTCTTCGGCAAGGAGCCGGCCCGCAACGTGAACCCCGACGAAGTCGTGGCCATCGGCGCGGCGGTGCAGGGCGCGGTGCTGAAGGGCGACGTCAAGGACGTGCTGCTGCTCGATGTCACCCCGCTGTCGCTGGGCATCGAGACGCTGGGCGGTGTCTTCACCCGTCTGATCGACCGTAACACGACGATCCCGACCAAGAAGAGCCAGACCTTCTCGACCGCCGAAGACAACCAGGGCGCCGTGACCATCAAGGTCTATCAGGGCGAACGCGAGATGGCGGCCGACAACAAGCTGCTGGGCAATTTCGACCTGACGGGCATCGCGCCCGCGCCGCGCGGCATGCCGCAGATCGAGGTGACGTTCGACATCGACGCCAACGGCATCGTGTCGGTCTCCGCCAAGGACAAGGCGACCAACAAGGAACAGCAGATCAAGATCCAGGCGTCCGGCGGCCTGTCCGACGCCGACATCGAGAAGATGGTCAAGGACGCCGAGGCCAACGCCACGGCCGACAAGGCCAAGAAGGAACTGGTCGAGGCCCGCAACCAGGCCGAAAGCCTGGCCCATCAGGTCGAGAAGTCGCTGGCCGAAGCCGGTGACAAGGTTCCCGCCGCCGACAAGGCCGAAGCCGAAGCCGCCATCGCGTCGGTCCGTACGGCCCTTGAAGGCAGCGACGTGGCCGCGCTGAACAGCGCGTCCGAAACGCTGTCCAAGGCGGCGATGAAGATCGGCGAGGCCGTCTACAAGGCCGGCCAGGCCGAAGGCGCTCCGGGTGCCGGCGCCGCCGGTGCCACCGGCCCGAACGGCGAAAAGGTCGTCGATGCCGACTTCGAGGACGTCGAAGACAAGAAGTAAGCGGTCGGCCCCACAGGCCGGCGTTTACCGCGCGGCACGCGCCGGCCTTCGGGCCGGCGTCCTGCCCCAAGCGAGGCGCCCCCTTCCCTGAAGGCGGGCGCTTTTCCATGACATGACTGTCAGGGCCGCATGCCGGCCGGGGGCACCGTCCTCCGACCCGCTGCGAAGCGGCCCCGCCAATGAGGACCATTATGGCCACCAAGCTTGATTATTACGCCACGCTCGAAATCTCCCGCGATGCAAATGGCGACGAGGTAAAGAAGGCGTATCGCAGGCTGGCCATGCAGTACCATCCCGACCGCAACCCCGGCGATGCCTCGGCCGAGGCGCGGTTCAAGGAAATCAGCGAAGCCTACGATGTCCTGAAGGACGACCAGAAGCGGGCCGCCTACGACCGGTTCGGCCATGCGGCGTTCGAGGGCGGCGGCCCCGGTGCCGGCGGCTTCGATTTCGGCGGCGGCGGTGGCCTGGGCGACATCTTCGAGCAGATGTTCGGCGACATGATGGGCGGCCGTCGCGGCGGTCGCCGCTCGGGCAGCGACATCCAGGTGCAGGTCTCGATTTCCTTCACCGAGGCATTTTCGGGCATCAAGAAGGCGATCACGGTGCCCACCCGCGTCACCTGTGAATCCTGCGAGGGCACCGGCTCGGCCGATCGCGACCAGGGCGCCGAGACCTGCCCGACCTGCCATGGCGCCGGCAAGGTTCGCGCGCAGCAGGGCTTCTTCCTGGTCGAGCGCGCCTGCCCCACCTGTCACGGCGCGGGCAAGGTGGTGCGCAATCCCTGCACCGTCTGCCGTGGCGCCGGCACCGTCGAGCGCGAGCGGACGCTGGAAGTCGCGATCCCGGCAGGCGTCGAGGACGGCACCCGCATCCGCCTGTCGGGCGAGGGCGAGGCCGGCGGCAAGGGTGCGCAGCCCGGCGACCTCTATGTGCATATCGCGGTCGAACCCCACCCGATCTTCCAGCGCGACGGCGCCAACATCTATTGCCGCGTCCCGCTGCGCATGACGCAGGCCGCCCTGGGCACCGAAATCGAGGTCCCGGTCGTCGACGGCTCCCGCGCCAAGGTGAAGGTCCCCGCCGGCACCCAGACCGGCGAGAATTTCCGCCTGCGCGGCAAGGGCTTCTCGGTCCTGCGGTCGTCGGCACGCGGCGACATGTATATCCAGGTGTCGGTCGAAACCCCGCACCACCTGACGAAACGCCAGCGCGAATTGCTGGAAGAGTATGAATCAGAGACCGAGGCCGACGACCACGCGCGCGCCAACCCGGAAAGCACAGGCTTCTTCAGCAAAGTCCGTGATTTCTTCGAAGGCAAGCTCTGATCGCCGACCCCAGGGGCGACAATACGCGCGGTTGAACCCCCTCCGGGTTGCGGCTAGAAAATCCGCTATCCATGGTGATCCCCCCAACTCGCACCATGGATAATCAGGCGGCGCGATCCCCCGGTCGCGCCGCCACCCATTTTCCGGACCGTGACATGACGACAGACAGGATGCGCATCGGCATCGCCGGCATCAACGGGCGCGTCGGGCGCCTGCTGCGCGAGGAGGTCACGGCCGCGGGCGCGCTCCTCGCGGGCGGCACCAGCCGCGACCGGCAGGAAGACGGCAGCCTGTTCGCCACGCTCGATGCCCTGGCTCCGCTCTGCGACGTGGTGATCGACTTCACCCACGCCGTCACCGTCCAGGCCCATGCCGCCGCCCTGGCCAAAGCCGGCACCGGCTGGGTGCTGGGCACCACCGGCCTGTCGCAAGCGGATCAGGATGCCGTCGCCACCGCGGCCCGCACAATCCCCGTGGTCCAGGCCGCCAATTACTCGCCCGGCGTCACCCTGGTCACCCGGCTGGCCCGCCAGATGGCGGAAGTGCTGCCCTCTTCGGTCTACGACGCCGAAATCCTGGAAATGCACCACCGGCAGAAGGTCGATGCCCCGTCCGGCACGGCCCTCGCCATCGGCCAGGCGGTCGCCGACGGGCGCGGCATCGACCTGTCCAGCCACATGGAATCCGGCCGCACCGGCCATACCGGCCCCCGTCAGGCCGACGCGATCGGCTTCGCCGTGCTGCGCGGCGGCCAGATCGTGGGCGAACATACGCTGCTGTTCACGTCCGCCAGCGAACAGATCGCCCTGACCCACCGCGCGTTCGACCGCCGGGTTTTCGCCACCGGCGCGGTCCAGGCCGCCCTGTGGCTGCGCGGCCGCGCACCGGGGCTGTACAGCATGGAAGACGTTCTGGGACTTCACTGAATATTCTCCCCAACCGAAACAATCGTCACGGCAATGCCCATGCGGGATCGTGGTATCCCGCAAAAATACTTGACGATTTGTAGGTTCTCGGCCAAACGGTCCCGCCCGGACCCCGCATGCGTGGCGGTGTCGTTCCCTATCCCCGTACGAGACAGACAGGACCATCATGCGTAACAAAGGTGATTTTCTGTTCACATCGGAATCGGTATCCGAAGGCCATCCCGACAAGGTTGCCGACCGGATCAGCGATACGGTGCTGGACGCCTATCTGGCGGCCGATGGTGAATCCCGTGTTGCGTGCGAGACCCTGGTCACCACCAATCGCGTGGTGCTGGCCGGCGAAGTCCGTGGCCCGGCCTCCGTCACCACCGAGGCCCTGATCGAAGGCGCCCGCGCCGCGATCCGCGATATCGGCTACGACCAGTCCGGCTTCTCGTGGAAGAACGCGACGATCGAATCCTTCCTGCACGCGCAGTCCGCCGACATCGCCGTCGGTGTCGACAGCGCCGGCGACAAGGACGAAGGCGCGGGCGACCAGGGCATCATGTTCGGCTTCGCCACCCGCGAGACCGAGACGCTGATGCCGGCGCCGCTGTTCTATTCGCATGCCATCCTGCACCGCATCCGCGACCTGCGTAAGGCCGGCGACGCCCGCGTGGCCAACCTGCAACCCGACGCCAAGAGCCAGGTCACGCTGCGCTATGTCGACGGCCGCCCGGTCGGCGCGACCTCGGTCGTCATCTCCACCCAGCATGACGAAGGCGCCAGCCAGGCCGCCATCCGCGACGCCCTGCGCGAGATCGTGGTAGACGTTCTGCCGGAAGGCTGGATGTGCCCGGATGACGAATTCTACGCCAACCCGACCGGCGTGTTCGTCGTCGGCGGTCCAGACGGCGATTGCGGCCTGACCGGGCGCAAGATCATCGTCGACACCTACGGCGGCGCGGCCCCGCATGGCGGCGGCGCGTTCTCCGGCAAGGACCCGACGAAGGTTGACCGTTCGGCCGCCTATGCCTGCCGCTACCTGGCCAAGAACGTGGTCGCGGCCGGCCTGGCCGATCGCTGCACGCTGCAGATTTCCTACGCCATCGGCGTCTCGCACCCGCTCTCGGTCTATGTGGACCTCGACGGCACCGGCAAGGACGTGGACGAGGAAAAGCTGGGCCGCGTCCTGCGTGAAGTCATGAACCTGACGCCGCGCGGCATCCGCAGGCACCTGCGCCTCAACCGCCCGATCTACACCGAAACCTCGGCCTACGGTCATTTCGGCCGCACGCCCGACGCCGCCCGCGACAATTTCACGTGGGAACAGACCGATCTGGTGGACGCGCTGCGCGGTGCGTTCAACCGCTGATCAGACCGGGGACCCCGTGACGGCATCCGAAACGACCATCCCTGCCTCGCCTGACGCGGCAGGGATCCCCACGGTTGCCGTCAAGGCGTCGCCCGACCGGCTCTATGGCCGCCAGCGGGGCCACCCGCTGCGGCCCCGCCAGCAACGCCTGCTGGACGAAACCCTGCCCCGCCTGCGCTTCGACCAGACCCGTCTGGACGATCCGGCGCGCGCCTTCGGCCGCGTCCCGGCCGAAATCTGGCTGGAGGTCGGCTTCGGCGGCGGCGAACATTCGCTGACGCAACATGCCGCCCATCCCGATGTCGGCTACATCGCCAGCGAAGTTTTCGAAAACGGCCTGTGCTCCCTGCTGTCGCGCCTGGTGCCCGACGATCAGGAAGCCACCGCCCCGGTGCCCGACCTGCTGCGGATCTGGGACGAAGACGCCCGCGCCCTGCTGCGCGCGCTCCCCGAACGCTCGCTCGACCGCATGTTCCTGATGTTCCCCGACCCCTGGCCCAAGGCCCGGCACGCCAAGCGGCGCTTCGTCCATCCGGCCAACATCGCCCTGGTCGCCCGCGCGTTGAAGCCCGGCGCCATCTGGCGCGTCGCCAGCGACGACCCGACCTACCAGGCCTGGGTCCAGGAGGTCATGGCGGCGCAGGACCTGTTCGACACCGCCCCGCCGGCCACCACCCGCCCGGAAGGCTGGCCCCCAACCCGCTACGAAGCCAAGGCCCTGCAAGCCGGCCGCCAGCCGCTCTACTGGACCTTCGTCCGGCGATAAGGGACCGTCCGCTCAGGACGGTCCCTTGACCCACAAGGCCATGCCGCGCGCCTCCGGCGTCACCGCCGCGAAGCCGAACTGCTCGTAAAGGTGGAACGCTTCCCCATTGGCCATCAGGCTGACATAAGTCTCGGCGGGCACCGTGCGTGCGATATGGCGCATCAACGCCGCAACGATCGCCTTTCCCAAGCCCTGTCCCTGATGGTGCGGATCCACGGCCACATCCACGATATGCAGGAATAGCGCCCCATCCCCGATGACGCGGCCCATTCCCACAACATGCGCGCCCTGCCGGACACAGACCGAAAAAAGGCTGTTGGGCAAACCCGCTTCAGCCGCTGGCGCGGTGCGCGGTGCCAGCCCGCTGACGCGGCGAAGCCGCAGATACTCTTCGACACCCGGCACGGCATCCTGAATCGAATAGCTCTCCGGGAGATCGATGCTTTTATCCAATGGCAACATCACTGTTCCTGCTTTCGTAAAAGCAGCCGCGACCGGATTGCCTGTTTATGTCAGCGCCCACCGGACACGGCGGCACTGGTCGTGGATGATGAATGACGACGCGCCGCTCCTTAACCGGAGCACCACCAGCCTGTCATGGGAAAAGACGCGCGTGTCATCATTCCGGAAAAGATGTCATGCCCCCGACGTGCGTGCAAGCTTCCAAGGCCAGGGCTTGTCTTTGCCCTGGACCGGCCAAAGGCGTCGCCCTTGGAAACCATTTCCTAAACGAATGGGGTCAAGGGGGCCGCGCCCCCTTGCGGGTTCGGGCAGAGCCCGACCTTCCGCTCAGGAAAGCGCCACCCCGGTCAGCCGCTCCGAAACCGCCCACAGCCGCCGCGCCACCGAAAGGCTGAGCGCCTGTGGCGGAATGCGCGCCTCCGTCACCCGGCCGCGCCGTTCACCCCGTCCGCCCGGCCCGTAATAGCCGCCATCCCGCGCCTCGGGCACCGCAGCGGCAAACAGGATCGGCCGCGCCCCAGCCTCCGCCGACTGGCCCAGATAGCGGAACCCGACGCGAACGATACGGCGCATCGACCGCTCGGCGAGGCCCTGTGGGGCCGAAGACCGGCTGACCGCGATATCCGTTCGCGCCCAGCCGGGATGAGCGGCGATGGAATGCAGCCGCCACCCGGCGGACTGCGCCACACGGTTGAGTTCCAGCGCGAAGATCAGATTGGCCAGCTTGCTCTGCTGATAGGCACTGAATGGCGTGTAGCGATGCCGGCTCTGGAGATCATCGAAGATGATACGCCCCTGCCACGCCGCCAGACTGGCCACACTCACCACCCGGCCACCATCCGCCGTGCGCACGAGCAGGGGGCGCAACTGCCCGGTCAGGGCAAAATGGCCCAGATAATTGGTACCGAACTGCAATTCGAACCCATCGGCCGTTTCCTGCCGCCGGGGCGAGGCCATCACCCCCGCATTGTTCACCAGGATGTCCAGCGTGTCGGTCCGTTCCTTCAGGTCGCGGGCGAACCCGGCGACCGACCGCAGGCAGGCCAGATCGAGCGGCAGAAACTCCGCCCGCGCCTCCGGCAACCGCTCGCGCAGCATCTCCACGGCCCGGGCGCCCCGCGCCGCGTCACGCCCGGTCAGCAGCACGCGCGCGCCCCGCGAGGCCAGGCCATACGCGACTTCATAGCCCAGCCCGCCGGTCGCTCCGGTCACGACGGCGGTGCGGCCCGTCAGGTCCGGTGCGCGGTCGATGGTCCATTTCGCGGCGATATTCATGGCTTGGACTTTCCCTTCTGTTCCAGTTCGGCGGCACGGGTGGCCTCCTCGGTCAGCCTGACTTCGTTTTTCTTCAGAAAGAGAAAACTGCCGCCGATGACGAGGACCGCGATCCCTCCCAGCGCGATCCCGACCGGCCCGGAGAGTTTGAGCACCTCATTCCCCAGATAATACGTCACCAACGCGTAGCCACCGGCCCAGCCGACCCCGCCCAGGGCATTGAAAAACAGGAACGTATGCCACGGCATGCGGTTCGCCCCCGCCAGCAGGGCGACGAACACGCGCAGGATGGCGATGAAGCGGCCGAAGAACACCACCTTGCCGCCATGCCGCCGGAACAGATAGCGCCCCAATATCAGCCGGCGGTCGTTCAGCCCCACCTTGCCGCCATGGCGCTCCAGCAGCCGATGGCCATAGCGCCGGCCGATCAGGTATCCGAAATTATCGCCCATGATGGCACCCGCGATCGCCGCCACCGCCACCCAGGAAATGTCCAGGCGATGTGTCGCGGCGCAATAGAGTGCCGAGGAGATGATCAGCGTTTCGGCAGGCAGCGGCAGCCCCATGCTCTCAAGCATGACGACGACCGCGATTACGCCGTAGCCGTAATGCACGAAAAGAGATTCGAAGGAATGAAGCAGCGGACCGAACCCGTCCAATAGGAAAGCCAAGGGGGTGAGGAACCGTCTGGTCGGCGCGCTGTCAAGTCAAGAGGCGGAATACCCGGTGCGCCTCTTCCGGTACGGGCCTCCCCGGCCTACGCTACCCGTCATGCGCCGCCGCGCGAGGATGGCGGGAAGAACGGAGCCGTCCATGGCCGACCTGATCCTGATCACATGCGATAGCGGGGCAGGGCATCTGCGCCACGCCCTGCCGGACGCCCGCATCCTCACATTCCTCCATCGCCTGGTGGACGGCCCGATCCCGGCCGCCGGCTCGTCGCCGGGCAGGACGACTGGTCGCGTCATAACCCCATCCTGCGCTGGTGGGGCGGCACGCGCCTGACCAACGAGACCCTCTGGCGATGGGACACACGCACGAAAACCCTTCTCCCGCCCGCCGCCCCACCGGCAGCCTGACCCCTCAACCGGCGCTGCCGAGCGAGGCGATCGAACGCGGTATGCCCGCCCCCCCCGAAGGCGTGAATAATGTCAGCGTCGCGGCCATCGTCAGGGCAAGCGTCCTGCGCGCCAACGCGGCGTCGGGCGGCAGGTCGTCACCCGTGCCGGGCATCCACGCCCGGATCAGGTCGTCGATCCTGCGGGGCACGAGGCAGCGCGTCGCCTCGGCCAACAGGTCGGTGACGATCGCGTCAAGCTGCGCGCTGGTGGACCGTTGCTGCGTCATCGGCGCTCGTGTTCTCTATGGCCCGGTGATGGAGGCCAGGTGATGGACCCGTACCACCAGTTTACGCACAGGGAGCGTTCGGCGAAAGCCAGCCGGCCATTCCCCGCAACAGGAGACCCAGCATGACCGACCCCGCTACCCGGCCCTACGGCACATGGCCCTCGCCGGTGACGACGGCGCTGGTCGCCGGAAAGACAATCGGGCTGGGCAGCGTGCAAACCGACGGCGAGGCGGTGTACTGGCTGGAAACCCGCCCCGCCGAGGCCGGCCGAACCGTGCTGGTGCGCTGGACCGCCGCCGGCGGCATCCGCGATGTCACTCCGGCCCCGTTCGATATCGGCACCCGCGCCCATGAATATGGCGGCGGCGCCTATGCCGTATCCGGCAACCGCGTCGCCTTCAGCCACCGCCCGGACGGCAGCCTCTGGATCGTCACGCCGGGCCAAGCTCCGCGCGCGCTCAGCACCGTGCCGGGCCTGCGCTTCGCCGATTTCGCGTTTTCGCCCGAGGGCACGGCCCTGTTCTGCGTGCGCGAGGACCACCGCGCGCCCGGCGAGCCACTCTCCACCCTCGTCGCCTTCGCCACCGACCGCGACGCCGACCCGGCGGAGCAGGCCGGACAGGTGCTGGTCGCCGGCCCCGATTTCGTCAGTTCCCCCCGCCCGTCGCCCGACGGCGCGTGGCTGGCCTGGATCGAATGGGACCACCCCGCCATGCCGTGGGATGCCACGCGGCTGCGGCTGGGCCGCCTGACACCACAGGACGGCACCGCCGCGCTGACCGACCTCCGCACGCTGGCCGATGACGGCGCCTCGGTCATCGAACCGGCCTGGGCCGGGCCCACGACGCTGCTCGCCGCCTCCGACCGCGACGGCTGGTGGAACCTGCTCCGCTGGACGGTGCCGGACGGCGCGCCCGAGCCCGTCGCGCCGATGCACGCCGAAATCGGCCTGCCCCACTGGGTGTTCGGCCAGAGCAGCTACCAGCCGCTTCCCGACGGCACGATCCTGGCCATCGCCATCGAGAACGGCGAGGCCCGCACCCTACACCTCACCGGCGCGACCGCCCGCCCGGTGGCGCTGGGCCACCCCGCGCAATGCCCGTCCATGCTGGCGGACGGATCGTTCGCCTGGCTCGACACGCCGCCGGACGGCGCTCCCGCCATCCGCCATGGCCGCATCGACGCCCCGTCGCACCTCCTGCGCGCCGCCACCACGCTGGGTCTCGCCCCCGGCGACATCGCCCGCGCCGAGACCATCCGCTTCCCGCTGCCCGACGGGCGGCAGACCGGCCACGCCTTCTTCTATCCCCCCGCCAACAGCCGCTTCCGTGGCCCGGCGGACGAAAAGCCGCCGCTGATCGTCATGGCCCATGGCGGCCCGACCGGCCGCGCCGGCAATGCCTTCGCCTTCAAGGTCCAATGGTGGACCAGCCGGGGCTTCGCGGTGGTCGATGTCAATTATCGCGGCTCCACCGGCTTCGGTCGCGCCTATCGCCGCCAACTGGAAGGGCAGTGGGGCGTCGCGGATGTCGAAGACTGCATCGCCGCCTGCCGCCACCTGATCGCCACCGGCCGCGTCGATCCCGCCCGCATCGCCATTCGCGGCAGCAGCGCCGGCGGCCTGACCGTGCTATTGGCTCTCGCCGGGTCCGACCTGTTCGCCGCCGGCGCCAGCCTCTACGGCGTCACCGACCTGCGCGCCCTGGCACAGGAAACCCATAAATTCGAATCCCGCTATCTCGACAGCCTGGTCGGCCCGTGGCCCGAGGACGAAGCCACCTATCTGGCCCGCTCGCCCCTGACCCAGGCCGACGCCATCCGCACCCCGGTCCTGTTCCTGCACGGCCTCGCCGACGCCGTGGTCCCGCCCGCGCAGGCACAGGCCATGGCGGACGCCCTGGCCCGCGGCAACATCCCCTACGCGCATTATACGTTCGAAGGCGAAGCCCACGGGTTCCGGCGCGAGGAAACGGTGCGTCGCGCGCTGGAACTGGAACTGGATTTCTACGGCCGGATCTTCGGGTTTACCGTTCCCGATGTAACGGAACGGGTGGTGCTGGCCGGTGAACAAGGGCTTTGCCCTTGACCCACCAAAGGGCAGTCGCCCTTTGGAAACCCAGTTGTTAATACATAATGGTTTCCAAAGGCCGCCGGCCTTTGGTGGGGGTTCGGGGGCAAAGCCCCCGAGCGTGCTTACTGTTCCACGATGGCCGTCTGGCCCCGACGCGGCCGGAAACGCCCTTCCTTCAGCGCCTTTTCGATATCTTCCAGCGAAGCACCCCGTGTTTCCGGAACCAGGAAATACACGAACAGCACCGAAGCCAGATTCACCCCGGCATAGAACCACATCGTCCCACCCAGCGAGATCGTCTGCACCAGCGTCAGCGCCGTGCTGGTCACCAGCAGGTTGCTGCCCCACAGCGTGGCCGCATGCAGACTGGTCGCGGTGCCGCGCATCGGCAGCGGGAACATCTCGGCCCCCAGCAGCCAGCCGACCACCTGAATGCCGCCCGAATTGAACATCATGAACAGCAGCAGGAAGACGATGATCATCCAGCTTCCGACACTGCCCTTGTCGGGATGCATCATGAACATCAGCCCCAGCCCGATCAGGCTGAGCACCGACCCCGGCCCCATGATCAGCATCAGCCGCCGCCGGCCGACCCGGTCCACGATCAGCGACCCGGTAAAGGTCATCACCAGATAGACGACCGCCACCCCCACGCTGGCCAGCAGCGCCGCCGAATGGCCGAACCCGGCATCCGACAGAAAGGTGGGGGCATAATAGATCATCATCTCCAGCCCGCCGCACTGGGTGAAGAACGCCACGCCGAACGCCGCGACCAGGGCAGGGCGCACCCAGGGCTGCGACAGGCCGCGCCACCCCCGCTGCTCGTCGGAAACATTTTCGGCAGCCGCGTGAATCTTCTTGATTTCCTTATGGATTTCACGATGACTCGTGCGCACCTTGATCAGTTCGCGGATCGCGGCCTTCAATCCCCTGTTTTCAGCCGTCCAGCGCGGGCTGCGCGGCAGAAAGAACATGGCGACGAACACGAACAGCGCCGGCCCCGCCGCGATCGCGATCATCGGGCGCCAGCCCCACGCATCGCGCATCGCAAACCCGACGATATTGGCCAGAAAGATACCGATCCCGATCGCCACGTTAAACAGCGTGACCAATCGCCCGCGCTGCGCGGCGGGCGCCAGTTCGGAGATATACATCGGCACCACCTGCGTCGATCCGCCGACGCCAAGACCCAGATAGACACGGGCGGCAATCAGCGTGCCGACATCCGGCGCCATCGAGCAGGCGAGGGCGCCGGTCACGAACAGCGCGGTCACGATCATGACGGTGGTGCGGCGGCCGAACCGTTCCGACAGCCAGCCGGTGCCCACCGCACCGATCACCGCGCCGGCCAGGATCGCGGACGCCACGAGTTCCTGATCGGTGCTGCCCAGATGGAAATCCCGCGTAATCAGCAGCAGAGCACCGGAAACGATGCCGGTGTCGTAGCCGTAGAGGCCGCCACAGATGGCGGCCACGGCGGCTGCGAGCCAGAGTGTCAGCCGCGCGTTATCCGAAATTTCGTATTCGGACACCTGGGCCAGACTTGTCGATTGCGGCGAGAAATTCTGCATTCCATTCTCCCTGTTCGGAGCCTGTTGGAAAATGCGCGCGCTGATGGCGATCCGACGCGCATTTCCCGACAGGCTCCGGAAAAAACTGCCCTGGAACTCCTTGCTCCACAGACGCCCCGACATGGCCCGATTGCCATGCCGGTACCCCGAATCAGGCCCGCCGATCAGGCGGCGGGCGAGAGGGCACCCTTCATCTCCCGGATCGACGCGAGCGTGTCATCGAGCATGCTCCAGTCATCCCGGTCGGCGATCGGCTGCCATATCCGCTCCACCGCATCGATCAGCATCGTGCAGGGGACGGATCGGGAAAAATACGGACTGGAAAGATCCAGATCCGGTCGGGCGGAATAGCCCTCGATCCGTTGACGCAACGGCTCGAATTCCGCACCCGCATAGAAATGGGCATTGGGTCCGTTCAGCGCCCGATGCCTGCTCTGTGCCCCTCCATACCAGTCGAAGAACAGATTTTCAAATCCTATTCCCGATCGTTCCAGAAACGTCCATGTCGCCGACGACAGATCCCGATCGTCATTTCTGGAAATGGAAGACAAGCCAAGCCGTTTCACGATGACGTTATTCATCTCCATTTCATAACGATCAGGGAAATCGTCGAAAATCTTCTGGAGATCATCAATTTCCGTTAACGGAATCAGGCATTCCGCCAGCCGCGCCAGCGTCCACAGCACGGCCTCGGGCTGGCGCCCGAACGCATACAGACCCGACTGGTCGAAATAGGCGGCAACGAAAGAGGGATCGTATCGGGGCAGGAAGCGCCACGGACCGTAATCGAAGCTCTCGCCCGTGATGTTGATATTGTCGGTATTCAGCACGCCATGCACGAACCCGGCCCCCATCCACTGGGCCGCCAGACGCGCGACGCGGGTGCAGACGATATCGAACAGCGCCGTCGCCGCATTCCCCTCGCCATGACGGTCGGGAAAATAGGTGGCCATCACATAATCCACCAGATGCGTCAGGCTGGCCCGGTCTTCCAGCGCGGCAAGGCGCTGGAAAGTTCCCACACGGATATGCGAATGGCTGAGTCGCGCCAGCACGCACGACCGGGTGGGCGAGGGCTCGTCCCCCCGGTGCAGCCGCTCGCCGGTCTCGATCACGCTCAACGTCCGCGAGGTATTCACCCCCAGCGCATCCAGCATCTCGCTGGCCAGGATCTCGCGCACCCCGCCCTTCAGGGTCAGCCGCCCGTCCCCGCCGCGCGACCACGGCGTACGGCCGCTGCCCTTGGTGCCGATATCCAGCACCCTGCCATCGCGCGCATCGCGCATCTGCGCGAACAGGAAGCCCCGCCCGTCGCCCAGGTCCGGATTGTACTGGCGGAACTGGTGCCCGTGATAGCGCAGCGCCAGCGGCGTCGGCAGCCCGTCGGGCAGCGGCACGAAGCGGCCCAGATGCTCGACCCATTCCGCATCGGTCAGCGTCTCCAGCCCGATCCGCGCCGCCGCGTCCTGGTTGCGGAAGCGCAGGATATGCGCGGGAAAGCGCGCCGCTTCCACGGGGTCATAAAACGCATCGCCCAGCGTCAGATGCGCGCGGACGGGATGGTAGGCGGCGGAAAACGGCATGAATCAAAACCTCGGATCGCGGACATGGGCCAACGGCCCACACCGCATTCAGATGAAACGGCCTACGCTCACACCGGTTCGGAAAAGACCGGCAGATCCAGCGTATCGGGGCGCGGAGCGAAACAGGCTTCGATCGCCGCCTCGTCCAGCGCCGCGCCGTCCAGCCAGCGCGGCGCGTTGTCCTTATCGACGATCTTGGCCCGCACCCCCTCGGTGAAATCGGGCAGGCGGAGCAGGTTGCCGATCAGCCGGTATTCCTGCTCCAGCACCGTGTTCAGGTCGGGCAGGCGGCGCGCGGCGTGCCACGCGCGGAACGTGACCAGCAGCGAGAGCGGCGAGGCCAGTGCCATCGCCTCCCGGTCTTCGGCCGCCCAGGCCGCGTCGCTGCGCGCCAGCCGGTCGCGAATGGTCGCAAGGTCCGGCGCGTCATACAGCGCATTGATCGCCGCCAGGTCCTCCTGCCCCTCACGCGGGGCGGCGGGCGCCAGGTCCACCACTTCGCCCGCCGGCCGGCGGGCGAGGGCGGTCGCCAGGTCCGGCAGGTCCGACGCCGCCAGCATGCGGTCGGCAAAGCCCGCCACCACCGCCTGCCCGCCCTTCATCCGCCCGCCGGTCAGCGCCAGACGCAACCCGTACAGCCCCGGCACGCGCGAAAGCAGGTAAGACCCGCCCGCGTCGGGCGTCAGCCCGATCGCCACCTCGGGCATGGCCAGCACGCTGCGCTCGGTCACGATCCGGTGACGGACATGCGCCCCCAGCCCGACCCCGCCGCCCATCGTGATCCCGTCCATGAACGACACGATCGGCTTGGGGTATCCCGCCAGCACCGAAACCAGCCGATACCCCGCCCGGAACACGCGCGCCGCCGCGTCCGGCCCCACGTCCAGCGCCAGGGTATGGAGCGCGCGCAGGTCCCCGCCGGCCGAAAAGGCGCGGGGGCTGGTGCTGTCGATCAGCACCGTCTCGACCTCCGGATCGTCCCGCCACGCCGCCAGCGCGGCCCCGATGGCGCGATAGAGGGTAATATCCAGCGCATTCAGCGCCTTGGGCCGATTGACCGTCAGCCGCCCGAGGCGCCCCTGGCGGGAGATCAGCAGCGTATCGTCTGTCGCGTCGGCCTGCATGATGGTACGTTCCTTCCGTTTTCCCTGACGTGATACTATGCCAGAACCATCAACGGTGAAGATGTCGGCCCTACGGGAATGGACGACGGCAGGAAGGGCGCGGACATGAGTGTGGATTCCCAGACCTATCGGGATGCAATGGCGCGGCTGGGCGCGGCGGTCAGCGTGGTCACGACCGGCACGCTGGAGGACCCGGTGGGCTTCACCGCCTCGGCGGTCTGTTCCGTCAGCGACGCCCCGCCCACGCTGCTGGTCTGCATGAACCGCGCCTCGCGCGCCCGCGCGGCGTTCCATACCGGCGGGGCGCTGTGCATCAACGTGCTCTCCGCCGGCCAGCGCGACATTTCAGGCACCTTCGCCGGCCCGATGGACATGTACGAGCGGTTCACCGTCGGCCACTGGACGACGCTGGCCACCGGCGCCCCGGCGCTGGAAGAAGCCGTGGCCTCCTTCGACTGCCGGATCGACCGGATCGTCGAAGTCGGCACCCACAGCGTCATGTTCGGCGTGGTCGAAGCCATCCGCATCGGCGAGCCGGTGGGCGGGCTGGTCTATTTCAACCGCGCCTACCACGTCCTGCCCCACAGCCACGACCACTGACCGCCCGCCCTCCGGAGGACCCATGCGATGTCCGCACACCGCCGCCTGAAACCGCCGCCCGTCATCACCGGTCCGGTGCTGCTCGCCCTGCATGCCGGGCTGGGGGCGACCCTGGCCCTGATGGCATGGTGGTGCTGGTCCCTCCCGTCCTGAACCCGCCGTTCAGGCCGGGTCGGCGCCGGCCCCCCGTTCGGTAAACCGCCACGCACCCGCCGCCAGATAGGCAACGGTGCTCAGCGCGCTGATCCAGAACGACGCCGGGCAATCGGTCCACCAGGACAGGGCCAGCCCGCCCCAGCCCGCCCCGATCGCCAGCAGCACGGACAGCACGATCCCCCATCCCGGCGTCGCCGTCAGGCGCTGCGCCGTCGCCGCCGGCCCGACCATCAGCGCAAAGACCAGCAGCACGCCGGTAATCTGCACACATTCCGCCGTCACCACCGCGACGATGGCCAGAAAGACGGTGGAGACCAGCCGCAGGTTCACGCCCCGCGCCTCGGCCGTCTCGGGCTGAAGGCTGGCGAACAGCAGCGGCCGCGACAGCGCCGCCATGGCCAGCACGCACCCCGCGCCCAGCACCAGCAGCCACCCCAGCATCGCCCGGTCCACCCCCAGCACATTGCCGAACAGCAGCGCCGTGGCGCGCGTGGCGGATGTCGTGAGAAAATGCAGGAACAGCAGCCCGCAGCCCAGCATGCAGGACAGGACCAGCCCGATCGTGACATCCCGCCCCTGCGTGGTGCCCCGTCCCCCCAGCCCCATTGCCCCCCCCGCCAGAACCGTGGCCCCCCTCAGCCCCCAGCAAGGCGGCCTAACCCCCACCCCCGCCCCCCTCGCGC
>NZ_JBDNXE010000024.1:35476-39038 GCF_047721585.1 Gluconacetobacter sp. | reverse complement strand
GCCCGACCGCCCCGCCACCGCCCGATATTCTGGCGCAACTCGCGGCCCACGCGGCCTCGGCGGCGGTAGAGGCCGAGATGGAAGCGCCGGTCGTGGAAACCCCGGCCGACAAGGCGGAGCAGAAGCGCCGCTTTCTCACCATCCTGACCGAAATCCTGCGCGACGAGGACGCGGGCTTCCGGCCGCCGCCGGTGCTGTATCAGGATTTCCTGGTCCGCTGCCGGATCGAGGGCATGGGGCGCGAGGCGCTGGACATGCCGCGCTTCCGCCGCCTGCTGGCCACCGCGCGGGCGGGCGTGGATGCCGAGACCGCCGAATCCGACCGCTGGATGCAGGCCGAACGCATCGCCGCCCCGCTGCCGGACGATGTGCGCGGCATCTTCCTGCTGATCGCCCGCGCCGCGATGGAGGGCCAGCCCTGCCCGTCGGATGCGGCGGTGGCGCGGGTTTATGGCACGCACTCGCTCGGCCGTGCCCGCCGGCAACTGACCTATCTGGAAGAACAGAACGTCATCGTCCTGCGCATGGACGGCTTGGGGCGGCGCAGCGCGGCCGTGATCGGGCCGGGATGGGAAACCGCGCCGTCCGATCCCAGCGACGGAGCATAGCGCCCCCGTCGCCCCCGGAGCCCCTCTGGCATGCGATTCGGCATGCGTTTCCCGCATATGGGGCTTGCGGCCACCAGGGCCGTTCTCGCTCGCCGGCGCGTATCGCAAGCCGGTCAATGACAAACACCGTCACAGACCGACGCGCCTGTCGTCGCGTATGCGCCTTTTCCTCACCGGAATCCCGTTGGCCGGATTTTTCTCACGAAGTGGAAAAGGATATGGAATATCAGGTATTTTTTTCTGAATATCCATCATGGGTGCCGATGTCGATGGCGTGATCCGGGTCCGTAACGGCCGCCGCGCGATATTATTCTGTCACATTTAAATTGCGAATAATTCGCATTATTGATAATGGTTCCGCGTTCACTTTATCGAAATGAAACGGGGTGCCATGAGCCGCTTTATCAGTCGTTGCCTTCAACCTTTGCCCGTCATGACCGGACTGGCCCTTGCGGCCTCGGCCGCTCAGGCCGCGACGCCCGATCCGACGACCGATCCGCACCGGGCGCACGAACGGCTCGACGGCCAGCGGCCCACACGCGATGCGCGGCCGGACGGCACGGCGAAGCATGCCGACGCGGATAAGGTCCTGGCCGATGGCGGCCACGCGCCGGAGACGGTGACGGTCGTCGGCCACGGCTTCAACACGCTGCACGAGCCCACCGGCCTGTCGCGGATGCCGCAGGACGTGCTGCACACGCCGCAGCAGATCAACGTCGTGCCGCAGGCCCTGATGAAGCAGCAGAACGTCAAGTCGCTGGACGAGGCATTGCGCAACGTGCCGGGCGTCACGTCCTCCATCGGCGAGGGCGCCGGCGGCATGAATGGCGACCAGTTCCTGATCCGGGGCTTCCAGGCGCAGAACGACATCTACGAAGACGGCCTGCGCGATTTCGGTGTTTATAGCCGCGACGCCTTCAATCTGGAGACGGTTTCCGTCATCAAGGGGCCGTCGTCCGAGGTGTTCGGCAACGGCACCACCGGCGGCGCGATCAACATGAAGACCAAGACGGCGGGCCTGACCGACCGTTACGCCGCCGAGTTCAGCGGCGGTTCGGGCTCCTACTATCGGGGCACGCTCGATTTCAACAAGCGGCTGGACAGCGGCACCGCCCTGCGCATCACCGGCATGGGCAGTGAAAACAATATCGTCGGCCGCGACTTCCTCTATTCCCATCGCTGGGGCATCGCCCCGTCGATCGCCTTCGGGCTGGGCCGGCGCACCACGCTGATCCTGCAATATATGCACCAGCAGGAAAACTCGATCCCCGATTTCGGCGTGCCGGTCGTCAAAAAGCCGGGTGCGGCTTTCGGTGCGCCGATTACCGAATACGGCATTCGCCGTACCAATTTCTATGGTACGAACAACGACCAGAACGCCACCAACGACAATATGGAGACCGCGCGCTTCTCCTTCAGGCTGAACAAGCACATCACCTTTTATGACGATCTGCGCGGCGGCGAATATTACCGCACCTTCGCTGCGTCGAAGGCGACATGCGACAAGACCTGCGTCAATAATTACTTCCTGGGCAACCCCAACGCCGCCCTCGTCGCGCGATCCGGCCCGGTCGGCGCCGGCAACGGCATGGGGCCGGGCACCTACATGGCGCCGCTGCCCTACCAGCAGACAAGCTGGTCGGTGCAGAATGTCGGCTCCATGGTCGCCGATTTCGACACCGGTTTCCTGAAACACCAGATCGTGGCCGGCTTCGATATCGAGCGCGTCAACGACGTGCGCTCGCAATCGACCTATCTGAAGGCGAAGCCCTACGCCAATCTGGTCAACCCCAATCCGTATGTCGGCAATCTCGACCTCGTGCCGGGCGAGGCCAATCCGGGCGGCCTGGTCACGCTGGGCAGCCTGGGCGCCAAGCCGCACAGCAACGGCTACGGATTCGATACCGGCCTGTTCTTCTTCGATCAGATCTGGATCACGAAATGGCTGTCGGTCAAAGGCGGCTTCCGCTGGGATCGCTGGCAGACCAGCTACAATCTGACCGGGGGCAACGTCGCCAAGTTTCCCGATGTCCACTTCCACAATGTCAGCAGCGTCTTCAACCCGAATGTCAGCCTGGTGCTGACACCCGACGAGCACCAGACCTATTATTTCACCTGGGCCAATTCGACGACGCCGATGGGCATGTATGTCACCAACGGCTCGGTGCCGATCCGTCCGGGCACCAATTCCTACGCCAGCCCGGAAAAGGCCAATCTGTACGAAGTCGGCGCGAAATACAGCGCCTTCCATGACCGGATCGGCTTCACGGCGTCTCTGTTCCGGCTGGAAAAGGGCAATGCGCTGAATGCCGACCCGGTCACGGGCGAAATCCTCGGAAGCTCCGATCGCCAGCGCAACCAGGGGCTGGAACTGTCTGTCGGCGGCATGATCATGCGTGGATGGAACGTCAGCGCCACCTACGCCCTCTATGACAGCGATACGACCAGTTCCGCCACGGCAGCCAATCGCGGCCGGCAGGTGCAATATGTGCCGCATAATCAGGCGACGCTGTGGTCGGTCTACGAGGCGTTCCCGAGCAAACCCTACAATATCGCCTTCGGCGGCGGCCTGACCTGGCGCCAGCATGTCTGGCTGGATGCGGCCAATACGATGCGCGCACCGGCCAACCTGGATTTCGATGCCGTCCTCTCGCATCATTTCAACGACCACTGGAAGATCGCGATGAACGGTTACAATCTGGCCAACAGGCTGAATTACCAGAGCCTGTTCTCGAACCGCGCCACGCCCTCCGCCGGCCGGACCTTCATGGGGCAGCTCAGCTTCACCTACTAAGGCCATGCGCGCGGGCCGGATCGCCAATCCGGCCCGTGGCCATCGGGTCATGAAAAAACGCGCCGGCGTGTCGCCCGCGCGGCAACCACCCGCACCCCAAAATTGGGGGGGGGCGCGCGCGCCGCCCCGCAGGACGTCCAGCCCCCGCGCGAGGGCGGTC
>NZ_JBDNXE010000024.1:0-35466 GCF_047721585.1 Gluconacetobacter sp. | reverse complement strand
CCCAACGCGGCCCGGTCTCCATCGTCTAATTAAAAACCGCCCGGGCTTGTCGCCGGCGCGTCTCAGAGCCTGACCGAAAATGTGGGCTGGCGAGCGAGAGCGGCCCGTTTTCCGGGCCGCGTCCGGCGTGTGTTTCCGAGCATCGGAGCGGAGTGGCCTTGATGGCCATGCGCACCGACGCGTAGGAAACGCACGTTGGATCGCCGCCAGCGCGCATTTTCGGTCAGGCTCTTACATGGGGGGCCGATCCGCCGGAAGGATCAGAATTCGATCCGTGCGGTGACTTTGAACGAGCGGCCCGGCTGGCTGTAATATTGTTCGGACAGGCTGCTGCTGGACTGGCCATAGGGCAGCGCGGCGGCGTTGTAATAGGTCTTGTCGAAGATATTGTACATGCCGGCCTGAATGCGCAGGGGGCGGTAGAAGGTCGGGCTGTACCAGCCCGTCAGATCGAACAGCACGTAGCCCGGCGTCTTCCACTGGCTGACCGGTGTGCCTGAAGTCGTCAGGTATTTTGCGTTGTCCCGTGCCGTCGCAAACGTCGCGGACAGGCTCGTGCCCCAGTTCTCGCCCTTGTAGCCGAAGCCGATGATGCCACGGAACGGGGCAACGGAACTGAGGTGGTAGTTCAGATCGGTATTGCGGCCGTCGGCATAGGCGAACGAGCCCCATGCCTGCCAGTGCTTGTCGAACGCCCATTGAGCACTGGCCTCGACCCCGTAAATGCGCACATGCCCCAGGTTGGCGTAGCCATAGCAGTAATAATATCCACTACATCCGCTCACGCCGACCATGTCTATGAAGTTTTTATAGTAATTATCATAGAACGAGACATTGGCGCCGCGTTCGGAATTGCCGTATTTCATGCCCACTTCCCAGCCTCGGCTGGTTTCCGGCTTGATATCGGGATTGCCGACGACCTGATAGATCGGCGGCGTGCTGTAATTGAGATAGGCTTCGGTCGCCGAGGGGGCGCGGAACGCCTGCGAATACTGGCCGTAAAGCGTCAGGTCGTGGGCCACGCGCGCCTCGATCAGCACCTTGGGCGAGAAATGCCCGCCATGCGCGCCCCGTGGCAGACCGGCATAGCCGGGATTGTTCCTGAAGAAGGCGCTGTTCCGCGGGTCGCGCTGGTAATAATCGAAGCGGAAACCCGGCGTGATATGGAACCATTCGCCAACGCCCATGCCGATGCGGTCCTGCAGGATCGCGCCCAGGTCGGTGCCATGGACCTTCGGCATGTCGGCATAATTATCGTGCGTGTAGGCACTTGTCGTGGCGCGCTGCCCGGTTTCATGCTGGCTGGTATCGGTCAGATAGACCTCGCCGCCGAAGGTGATGGCGTGATGCAGCGGACCTGTGAAGAGATTGGCCGTCGCCGAGCCGGTCACCCCGTAGGACTGCACCGACAGGTTGAGATTTTCATGCGCATTGGCGGCGGGGCGGAGGCTGTTCGTGTTGCGGATGTCGGTGATCGTGTTGGTGTCCTGCCAATAAGCCAGAAAATGCCCTTCGCTGAACAGGGCGGTCGGACTTTCCGCCTTGTAGTCGTAATTGGCCGAGACGCGGGCACGCTTGTTCTCGCTGCCTGTGCGGTAATGCTGCCCCGCGCTGGTCTCCGATGTCATGGTGTGTTCGTCATAATTGCGGTCGAACCATTCTCCCGTCAGCCCCACCCGGTGGCCGCCCGCGAAGTAATGCCGGATCTTGCCCAGAAAACTGCCCTGATCGTAGGAGGCCGGGTTGCTTCTGGTCCGCGCGCGCCCGCTGCCCCCGATCCGGCCCATGTTGCCGGTCTGGCTGCCGTTCTGATAACCGCCTTCCAGCAGAAAGAGCGTATCGCCGTAGCGGGCGGCGAACGTCTGGTTAAGGTAGGCGCTTTCGCTCGATCCATCATATGTGGTCTTGGTCAGCCCACCGAAACTCTTGCCCGGCTTGAGAATATCTTCCGGGTCCAGCGTGCGCAGCGCAACGACGCCGCCAAGCGATCCCGTCCCGAAAAAGCTGGAATCGGCGCTTTTAACAACGTCGATCGCACCGAGGGAATTGAAGTCGAAGGCGCTGACGCCGCCCTGGGCTGTATTGTAGGTGCCGGTATAGGCACCATCGTTGGCCCAGCTCGTGCGCACGCCGTCGATCGTCGTCAGAATGCGGTTCTGGTCGAGGCCACGGATATTGATGCTGGCATTACCGGCACTGTAATTGACGGCGGCATCGACGCGACGTGCGTAATCTTCCAGATTGTCGATCTGGCGATCGCGAAACACCTTGTAGGTCGTGGTGGTCGTCAGCACGGCCGGTTTGCCGGTGCTGCTGTGGTCGGCATCGGGATCGAATTTCATGGAATCGATCACATCGGCACGCCCTGAGACTTTCACCGGCCGGAGGTTGATCGCAGGGGCAGCGGGACGGGCGCCGGTTGCGTTCGCGGGTTGCTGACTGGGGGCAGTGGCGCTGCCGGGCGCCACCTTCCTGGCGGTGAGTGCATCGGTTGCCGGCGCATCAGTCGCGGCACGGGCGAAATCCATGGATGCATATCCGCAGGTCAGTGCGGATGTCGCCAGTATATGACAGAGAATCGTGCGATGCCGTTTTTTTTGCCGCCTTATCACCGCGTGCTCCATAAATGAGAATTGTTCGCATCTAATGCGGGGGCGGTGTTCTGCTTGTCAACATAAAATGCGCTTGATTCTCATTTGCATAAAAGGCAAAAGATCAGGCAATCAACAATTGTCTGATGAAATGGGCTTGGCTGGAAACAGACGAAACAATCCGCAAATCATTCGTTACATTCTGTCTGTTTGCGCTGTCCGACATGAATGGAAATAATCGAAGGATTCCTATCGTGAGCGACCCGATCCTGACCTCACCCCTGTCATCACAACTCAAGGCGCATACGCACGCCATTCATGAGCAGTTGGACCATGCCATCATGACAGCCGGCATGTTCTCGGATCGGCCGGGGTATCAAAATTTCGTGCTGGTCCAATATCGGTTCCATCGAGACCTGAACGCACTCTATGGCGATCCAGCTCTTGCACGCATCGTGCCCGATCTGCCCGCACGAAACCGGTTTGCACAGTTGGTCGAAGATATGGCGGACCTGGATATTCCCACCCCTGAAGCGACGGAACGCCCTGTCGCCCATGATCCGTCGGAGGCAATGGGGTGGCTGTATGTGGCCGAAGGATCGAAGCTGGGGGCCGGCATTCTGACGCGCCTGGCCGAAAAGCTGGGCTTCGGCGCCTCGTTCGGCGCCCGTCACCTGCAACCCGATCCGGCGGGCCGCGGGCGCTCCTGGTCGGCTTTTCAGGAGGCGATTGATCGCGCCGGGCTGGACCCGGACCGCTGTGTCATCGGGGCCGAAAGCGGCTTTAAGCGCGTAATCGACTATCTCGGCAGCGTTACGTCGGCGCGGGCCTGAGGCGGCACCCAAGGGCCGGGGCGGAAGAGAGGGAGACCGCAGGCGGCGGCAGGCAGAGCGTGACGCGATATCTACCGCCTGTCATAACGATAACGTATGGAGTCGCCGGCGCTTCAGGTTTATATTCCGCGCAAGATAGCCATTGACCTCTCAACCGCTCGACGGCCGAGACGGAGTGTGCCGGCAGGAGCCGTGTTGAATGGTAGGACCCGCGCGTCCGTGGACCCAAATCGTCCAATCGTCGCGAACTTGGCGCCCGTTCCGGCCGGCCGAGCAGCCGCGCGGGCGCGGCTTGATCCTGCTTTTTCTTGTGCTGTTTGGCGGTCTCGTCGTGATCACCCGTTTCCTCATCGAGGATAATGACGGGTTCTCGGCTTTCTGGCCTGCCAACGCGGTAATGCTGGTCGCTCTGCTGATTCTGCCGGAACGGCGTAGCCTGGCTGTGATGGCTGGTTGCTGTGCGATCAATCTGTGCGCCAACTATGGGGCGGGATGGGCGAACGGCGAGGCGGTTCAGGCCAGTCTGCTGAATATCGTGCAGGTCGCGATAGCGGCCCCTTTGACGCGGCAGTTCTGCGGTGCCCGGACCGATCTGGCGCGCCTGCCGCGTTTCCTCTGCTTTTCGATCATTGCCGTTGCGGCATCCGCGATCGAGGCCGGCTTCGGCGTCCTGGGCGACCGTTTCATCATGGGCGATCCGGCCCCGTTGCTCCGGGACTGGATCCAATGGGTTGCGTGCGACGCGCTCGGCCTGATCCTCGCAACACCGGTCATCATCCATCTGATCCGCAATGTGCGTGGGGACAACGAGTACCGGCGGGGCCGGTCGATGGTGCTCTCGCTCCTGTGCCTGGCGGTTTCGATCGCCAGTTTCGTATGGGGACGTTCACCGCTGCTGCTGTTCAGCTATCCTCTCCTGACCATCGTCGGTTTCCGCGCGAGCCCGGTATGGACATCGGGAACCGTCTTGCTCGTGGCGGTCTGCGCGACGGCGTTCACGCGGCGGGGGATGGGGCCTATCGCGCTCTTTTCAGGTCACGACGTCATTCTGCGCGAGGTCGGAATACAGACCTATCTCGTATCGCTTGTCCTCACGGTCCTGCCCGCCAATGTATCGGTCGATGAAAACCGGCGTTCTCTGCGGCGGATGCTCTTCGTGCAGGATCGGTTGCGGCAGGCATCGTCGCATGACGAACTGACATTGGCCATGAACCGGCGCACGTTCGAACCGGCGGTCGAGGCGCATATGAGACTCTCCGCAGCGGGCGCGCTGCTGATCGTCGATCTCGACCATTTCAAGCGGATCAACGATACATATGGACATGCTACGGGGGACGACGTACTGCGGGTCTTCTCCCGGCGCCTGATCGTGATCCTTCGGGATGTTCATGGTCTGGTCGCCCGCTATGGCGGAGACGAGTTCGTGGCCTTCGTACCCGACGTGCAGACGGTGTCGGACCTGGAGGCGCTCTGCATGCAGATCCGGCACGAACTGGCATTGCCCTACGACCTGCCGGAGGTGGGGGCCGCGGTCACTGCCAGCATCGGCGCCACGCTGTCCGGATCGGGGCGGCAAGGCATCAAGGACATTCTCCGGCGCGCGGATCTCGCGCTCTACAAGACGAAGGCTGCCGGGCGGAACGGATATACGCTCCTCACCTGAGAAAATGCGGTCTGGTGAGCGAGAGTGGCCCGTCAGCGGAGCAGAGCAGCCTTGATGGTCGTGAGCACCGAAGCGCAGGAAACACACGCCGGATCGCCACCAGGGCGCATTTTCGGGTCAGGCTCCGACACGCCGCGTTAATGTTGGAGCCCGACTGTGCAGCAGCCTGCTAAATGGCTCGTATCGGCGGTTCATCCACCGGGCGCGCCAGGACGGCGCCCAGCGACGGGATCTCGTTTTCCGTCACCTCGCGCAGCCAGTCGGCCACGGAAACCGGTTCATGCCACCATTGGCGGTCTGCCCCGCCGGTATTCCGGCGGGGCAGGATATAGCCCGCACCGGCGAGGCAGGCCCCCAGCATGGCCAATGCCGCCATCAACCGATCGGGAATGTCCCCTTCCGGGAAGAGGGGACGCAACGCCCTCCTGAGATCGGTGACACGACCATTTTGTGCGATCTCGATGGCGTCGAGCAGATGATGTTCGACCGTGGTGACCACAGGCGCCTGGAACGGCATGATTCCGGCCAGCCCCATCGCACCGGGCGGCATCATGGCCGCGGCATCGGCCAACATCCGGGCGAGATACGGATAATCCTCCGACAGCAGCGAGAGCGGCAGGCGTGCCATCGTCTCGTCGCGCGACAGGCCGCCCACCGGGCGGCCAGGCATGAAATGGCGCATCGCATGCACCGCCAGCCGTTCGCTGCGTGAAAGAGCGTTCATGGATGTTTGCGGATGGGTCATGATTATTTCCGATCACTGCCGTGTCGGCTCCCTTGGAGGCTTTCTGCCCGGCCTCCTGCCTTATCCCTTTATAATAATAGATGCGGGTGCCTCGCGTTTGCATCTACAAGATGGCAGGACACCCATGACAAAACAGGGGGAGGGCGACCGGCCGATCGCGGGTGCCCGGCCATCGACAGACCCGGCGGCTGGGCAGCCAGTGCCCCGCGCCGGCCAGGCACGCGGCCAGCACCGTGACGGCGGCGGCGAAGCGCGACTGCACATAATGATGCGGAAAGACCCGCCGCAATGCCGCACGGACCGCAGCCTCGTTTCCGTTCTGTGCCGCCGACGTTGCGTCCAGAAAGCCTTCTTCGGTGGCAGTCAGCATCATCGTGCCGGGCATGCCCACGTCCAGACGGTCCATGCGCAGTCCAGCCATCCGGCTCATCGCGGCGCGAAACGCCTCCACGACTCCTTCGAGGTCGGCGTGGAACCCCACCATGAACAGGCTCCGGGCCACCGGGCGGGACGATGCGCCCGTGCAGGCGGGCACCTCGCGCCGCGTGATGCATCGGATCATCCAGATGGCCAGCTTCTCGCTGCAGGAGAGGTCGTTCACGTAATGCCGTGCGTGGCTCATTGGGCACTCCTGGCCGGCGACGCCGCCGATCTGTTGCTGTGTCACGGCACTATATGAGAACGATTATCATTCGCAAACATGAAATGCTCACATCGTGATGATGTCCGCCCCATCCAGGCGCCGTGCCAATCCATTGGACGCGATTCGTCGGATCAGGCTATGCTGGGGAGGCAATGAAAACAGACGACAGGCTGGACTCCCCGATCGCCGCGATGTGCCGCGAGAAGGGCATGAAACTGACCGGGCAGCGGCGTACGATCGCGCATGTCCTGTCCGAATCCGACGATCATCCCGATGTTGAGGAACTCTATCGCCGGGCCACGGCGGTCGATCCGCATATCTCCATCGCGACAGTGTACCGGACGGTGCGGCTGTTCGAGGAGAAGGGCATCCTGCGGCGTCGCGATTTCGGCGGGGGCCGCGCGCGGTACGAGACCACCGATCATGGGGACCATTTCCACCTGATCGATGTCGATACCGGTACCGTCATGGAATTCGACGACGACGAGCTGAAAGCTCTGCTGGCGGAAATCGCTGCCAGGATGGGCTACGAGGTCGCGACGACCCGTCTGGAACTCTACGGCCGCCGCAAGAAGAAAAAAGGCCGGTAATCCGGCTGGCACAAGGCCGGCCGGGCTTTCGGCCCGGAACGGTCCACGCCGGATGACCGCCAGCGCGTTTTCGGTCGGATTCTCAGGCGTGGCCGGCGTGCTGCCGTTGGGCATCCGCGTTGGGCAGCCCTTCCAGAGTGGCGGCCTTCAGCGCGTTGCGCAGCAGGCAGAGCATTCCCGGAACACAGTTGCCGCACTGCGCGCGGCATTGCCGCGCGGCATGGATTTCGGCGGGGCGCGACGCGCCCGCGCGGATGGCGGATTCGATGTCCGTATGGGACAGCGCATTGCACGAACAGACGATCATGAAGGCTCCGCTCCCGGCGAGGTGTAAGGAGGTCTTCATTCTTCGCATTGCAATTGCGATGCGGTCGCAATAATGATCGGAGGCCACGGGACATCCGGCAGTTGCCCGACCGTCGATTTCCCAACCCCGTCCCGTGGAAACTCCGGCGGCACCGAGGGCGCGCTTGCGCTGTTTGGTGCCGCTGTTCTCTTTTCGCCTCCTGACGGGAAGCTGTTGACGATGAGCGAGACAATCGGTTGCGACGCCTCCTGGCACCTCACGCACTCACAACCGCCACTGCTGGTGGATTATTTCGATCCCGGCCGCGGATTTGCCGGGCAGATCAACGGGCTGGTCAGCCGGTTCCAGACGGTCCAGGCGGTGTGCCAGAATGGCGAGGGCCCACTGCGCCTGACCGAACTGCGCAATGAACTGGCCTTTCATCTGGTCAAGATGTCGCGCTGGTGGGGGTTCGATTTCTGCCCGCTGGGCCTGACGGGCGTGCGCAACCCGCTGTTCATGAGCTACGTGAAGGCGCATGCGGCACGGTCGGTCGAGGACGAGTCGCTGCTGGATCTCTTCACCGTGCAGCGTCATATGCACGGGGGCGATCCGGGCCATATCCTGGTTCTCGGCCGCGACCCGGAGAGCAGCGGCACGATGTCGATTCTCTACGGCGTCGACGGCCAGAAATCCTTCCGCTTCACGACCAGGGCCAACGGTGCCGCGATCGCGTGGTATCGCCACAGCTATCCCGATTTCGTCAGCGCGTGGCTGGCGGCGTGGACCTATCACTGCCCGGCCGGCCATGTCTGCGCGAACATGCGCGAGCATCTGGCCGCCGAGCGCGAACATACCTGGGCGCGAAGCTGGCACCGCCAGCATTTTCACCGCACGGGCGGGAGCCTGGTCGTCCGACTCTATCTGGATGCGATGAGCCAGCTTTCGGCGTGCGAGTCCCGTTTCGGCCGGATGGAGTTCGAATCCATCGTGAATGCCATCGCCTTCAAGATCGTGCGACATGCGGTCGAGCGGCGGATCGCCATTGCCAGCCTGCTTGCGGAAGGCAGCGCGCAGGAGATGAGCCAGCGCGTGATCGATGTCATCCGGCAGAGGGCGCGCCTGTATGTCGGCCGGTCGATTGATTCGCTCCAGCGCCCGAAACTGGAGGCGCTGCTCGATCAGTGCGTCCCGTAACCTTCGGGAGCCAGGGTGGAAACCCGCATGGTGTGCTCTGATCCTGGCCGGGTCGTCAGACCGTCAGCGCGGCCCTGTCGGGTTCGACCCAGTGTGATCGTGCTTCGGGGCCAAACAATGTCTCCCGCGTCCAGTGCCCGAGCAGCCAGTCGCTCCGGCCGGGCGCCCCCGCCATCAGGGCATCCAGGATAACGCAGAGCGGTGTTTCCGCCGGATAATGTGCGAGGAAAGCCCTTGCCGCCCGCATCGAGGCGATGGTGATCGTTTCGTGATAGCCGCTTGAGAGCGTATTGGCCGTGCCGCTGGCCTCGTTATAGGCACGGATCAGGCCGCGCATGATCGGCAGTTCCGCCCATTCCGGCCGATGGCGCAGCAGCCACAGGGCGACGGCGAAATGGGCCGCGTGCGTCCATTTCGCCTTCGGCAGGGTGCCGCTCAGAAACGCCGATACGATATCGTTGATCTCGGTATCGTCGCTGTAAGCAGGCATGGCGGCGGGCTTTCTGGAAAAACCGTCTGATAGGAAGACGCCGCCGCGATGGGGCGGTGTTGCCCGAGGGAGGCAAGGCGCATTCGTCCTATCCCACCACGGCAAAGAGGGGAAGGCCGGTCCATGACCATGCACCGGGAGAAAGGGCATGCCACGACGCGGCCTTCCGGTTAAGGCGCGGCCCGTCAGCGGTGGCCGCGCACCAGTTCGTCGGCCAGCGCGGGTTCGGCGTAGACCGTGCGCAATGCGGCGATGATGGCGCTGGTGTCGGTCGAAACCGCGCGGTTGCTGCCGATGTCGTAATACAGATCGCCGGCCAGGCTGGGCAGGTTGCCGTCGAAGATCAGCCCGACCGCATGGCCCTGACGGTCAAGCACCGGCGAGCCGGAATTGCCGCCCACGATATCGTTGGTCGAGACGAAATCGAGATGGGTGGACAGGTCCAGCCGGGCCTTCGCGTCCAGCCAGCGTTTGGGCAGGGCGAAAGGCTCGCTGCCGGTGGCATGGCGATACATGCCGGCGAAGTCGGTAAAGGGCGGAATATCCGCGCCGTCCTGCCGCCAGCCCTGCACCGTGCCGAAGGAAAGGCGCGGCGAGAAGGTGGCATCGGGATAGATCGCATCGAGCCGCCCCGCCGCCTGTGCCTGCGCGAAGCGGGCGCGGGCGATGTCCCCCTCGGCCTTGTGCAACGGTGCCGATACCTCGTTGAGCATACGCTCGCGCAGCGCGTCATAGGCGGGGAAGAGCGTCCGGGCGAAGATGACCATCGGATCGGTCGCCTTGTCGATCGCCGCCTGGCCGCCATGCCACAATGCGGTGCGTACGGCAGGGTCCGCCAGCCGGGTCTCTTTCACCAGTCGCGCCGCCACGGCATCGGGGCTGTCGTTCCCCAGCGCGGTGCGGACCAGCGGATCATCCGCGCCCAGGATCTGGCGCAGGCTCGTCAATGCCAGGGCGAGGGACGCGGTTTCCAGTTCCGGATAGACAGGCTCGCTGGCGGCAAGCTCCGTTTCGATTTCGCCAAGTTGTGCGTCGTGATAGCCGGCATGCCGTTTGGCATCGGGTTTTGCGCGTTCGCGGGCGCCTTCGACCAGCGTCATGGCGTCACCGGCCAGACCATGCAGGGCCATATGCAGCGCGAGATTGCGGGCGAACAGGTCCTTCTGCACGCCGATCGCCTTGTCCACGACCGCGAAAGGCTGTCCATATTCGGCGCGCCGCGCCGGGTCCGCGTCGATCCAGGCTTGCAGGGCCGCATCCTCTTTCGCCCGTTGGGCGACGATATCGCTTGATCGCAGGGCGGCTTCGGTGCCGGAATAGGATTTCAGCGCGTTCTGCACGCCGAACAGCGTATCCTCGGCCTGTCGCGCATGTTCGGCGCTTTCGCGCGCATATTGCCACAACATGCCTTCGCGCACCGAGAATATGTCGATAATGGCCGGATTGGCGATATCGCGCTGGAAGGCCAGGGCTGCCGCGGGCAGGCCGCGCTGGGTGCGGCCCGGATTGCCCGAGGTGAAGACGAGGTCTCCGGCCTTGGGGCCTTTGGGGTCGAATTGCAGGAAGGGCGTGTGGACCGGCTTGCCATCCTCGTACACCCGCAGCATCGACAGGTCGATATCATAGCGCGGATAATTGAAATTGTCGGGGTCGCCACCGAAGAACGCGATATCCTGTTCGGGCGCCATCACCACCCGTACGTCCTTGTAGCGGCGATAGCGATAGAGCGCCGTCTGGCCGCCATGATAAAGGGCCACCATGTCGCAGCGCCAATGTTCGGCGTCGCCGGCGGCGCACGCCTTGGTCAACCGGCTTTCGACTTCCTGCACGGCGGCGTTATAGGCCGCACCCTGCCGCCCCTTCGTCGCCTGCGCGACCTGGGACGACACGTCGGTGATGCCGTCCAGCCGGTCGAGTTCCATGTCGGGGCACTGGCGTTCCTCGGCGAGCGACTGCGTGTGAAACCCGTCACGGAAATAATCGTGCGTCTTGTCCGACAGGGCGGACAGGCATGAATTGGCACAATGGTGATTGGTCATGACCAGCCCGTCCGCCGAGACGAACGAGGCCGAACAGCCTTCGGCCAACCGGGCGGATGATTGCACGACGTGCTGGATCCATGCCGCATCCGGCTGAAACCCGTAGCTTTTCTGCAAGGCAGCTTTCGGAAGGTGGTCGAACGTCCACATGCCCTCGTCCGCGCGGGCACTGACGGAGCCCGCCAGAAGCGACAGGATCGCACCCGACAGCATCAGATAGGATTTTGCAAGTGACATACGCGCATCTCGTTATTGGGTTATGATATAACATTATGCACGAGTTCGTATCGCACGCCAACACGCGATTTTCCCATGAAAAAGACCGTATGCGACGAGACCGATCACCAAGAAAAACATCAGGTTGGATGACGGTAGCCATGGGGGCGACAGGGATAAGTTTAGACGGCTATGGTAAATTTACGCGGCCTGCATCGAGAATTTTTCCCTGGTGTTTTCATAAAAAATGGCTTTTTCTAAAATAATGTCACCGGTTTCTTTCTGCTGCTCTGAAGATTTGTTATTTATGTGTTCGCTTATGAGTGGAAAGAGTATTTTTGTGGAGTCAGGGGATGCGTCCTGCAAAAAAGTCGGAGAGAATATTAATAACAACAAATACAATATTCGTATTTTCTCTTGTTGTCTTCATTCATTTACATGACGGAAGACCGGCTGAAATTATATTTTCGTCCATTATGCTGATCGGGTCCGCGGTAGGTCTTTTGGGAGGGTATTTAAATTATAGGGTTTCAAAAAAGAAATAGAGTATATTTTATGTTCGTGCGCGAGATAGAGGCGGCGCGTAATCCTCAGGCGGGCGCTCTGTTCATTTGATCTGCAAAATCCGTCTGCGTAGCTCGACAGAGTTATGATTTCTTTTTGAATACTAATATAATGTATCGCTCATCTGCAAAAATTTCCAATCAATTCTTATAAACTTGCAGGCGAGAATGATCGCCCGCCCCGTTGGGCGTATCATGCGTGGGGGCGGGCTCGATCCAATCTGTCATCCAATCTGTCAGGGTGTCATCGTGCCTTGTTCCGGGGCCGGTATTGGACGAGATTCGTGCTGTCCGGAAGGTGGAAGCGGCCGACAAGCTGGGTCATCCTGTCCGTCTCGCCCGCCAGGCGGCGCGCGGCGGCGTGGGAATGTTCGGCCACGGTGGCATTGCGCTGCGTCACATGGTCCATGTCGCTGACCGTGATGTTGATCTGGGTCAGGGTGGCGGATTGTTCCTGCCCGGCTGTCAGGATCTGGTTCAGATTATCGCTGATCTCGGCGATGAAGCGGGAGATGTCCTGAAGCGACTTGCCGGTTTCGGTCACGCGTTTCGAGCCGGTCTTGATGTCCGATGTCGTGGTCCTGAGCAGGGTGCCGATCTCCTTGGCCGCCTGGGCGCAACGCTGCGACAGGGCCCGGACCTCGCTGGCGACGACGGCGAAGCCCTTGCCCGCATCGCCGGCCCGGGCGGCTTCGACGGCGGCGTTGAGCGCCAGGATATTGGTCTGGAAGGCGATGATGTCGATCGTCTCGATGATGGCGACGATCTGTTTCGAGTTGTCCTCGATCCGCAGCATGGCCGTCTGTGTCTGCTGCATGAGGTCGGACGAACTGCTGGCGGAACCACGGGCCTGCACGCCGATCTTCTGCGCGGCGCCGATCTGCTGGACGGATTCGCTGACGCTTTCGGTAATCTCGTTGACCGCTGCCGCCGTCTGCTCCAGCGAGGCGGCCTGCTGCTCCGTCCGCTTGGCCAGGGTTTCGGCTTCAGTCGCAAGCTGCGCGGTGTTCCTGCTGATGCTGCGGCCCATGCCGGCGATGTCGGACAGCGCCTCGGCGAGCTGGCGTACCGACTGGTTGAAATTCTGTCGCAGGGGCTCGAATTCGGGCGGCAGCGCGGTGTTGATCTGGCAGGAGAGATCGCCCCTGGCCAGGTTGTCGAGCCCGTCTCCCATGGTCCTGATGACGTTGTTGATATTGCGGATCTTGGTTTCTTCTTCCTGCCGCGTCTTCCGCTGAAGCGCCTCATGCTGGGTTCGGGCTTCCGTCGCATGGGCTTCCGCCTCCCGGCCTCTCAGGAGCGTCTTGCGAAAGCCTTCCAGGCCCTGGGCGACCCTGCCGATTTCGTCGCCGCGCCCGGTGCCGGGAACCGCCCGGTCATATTGGCCCAGGGTCAGGTCGGAAACCGCCGCCAGCAGGTTGCGGAACGGCTCCCTGATCAGTTTTCGCGAGATGAAATAGACGACGAGAACGGAAAGGATCATCAGCAGCACGCCCGAAATCAGCAGGGCGACGATGTTGTTCATCACCGGCGCATCCAGCGCGGCACGGGGGATGTCGACGACGAGGGTCCAGACATTGCTGAAGCCGGGGATCTGGAAGGGAACCATCACCCGCTCCAGCTCCCCGTCATGAAAACCACGGATGATCCGGACCTTGCGGCTGGAAATCGCCTGCGACAGCGCGGCCTTTCCGTCGTCCGTGTAGGGCTGGAGCAGGCGCTTCTTGTCGGGGTGTGAAATCCAGACCATGTCCTGGGACAGAAGCGAAATGTTCTTGCTGCCGAAGACGTCGGACGAGCCGAGCAGGGTGACGATCCAGTCCAGGGGGGTATCGATCCCGGTCACGCCGATCTTCCTGCCGTCGAAGACCAGCGGATAGGAAAACGAGATCATCTCCACGCCGCTGCCTTCGTCGATATAGGGCTCCGTCAGAATGGGCTCGCCGCTGGCCATCGGCTGGGTGAACCAGCCCTGGCTGTAATGCTCGTCGACGGCGTTGAAATCGATCGATCCGTCGGGTTTGCGGACATAATAGGGATTGAGGATGCCATGGCTGTTCACCCCCGGCGCATTGAGTGCCTTCTGCCCGTCGAACCCGCCGGGGATTTCCTCCATCCACACGGCATAGAGGTTGGGGGACCGGATCTCCGTCTCGCGAAGCAGGCTGACGATTTCGGCCCGGCTGGCCGTTCCGGCCTTGTGGCTTGCTTCAATGGCCACCTTATTGGCGCGCGCGATATCGTTCAGGTCCAGCAGGTGCCGGGTGATCTGGTCGACCAGGATCTGGCTGCGGGAGGTCGCTTCGGAAAAAACGCTTTTTTCAACCTGGGACTTCATCATCCATGCCGATATCGTCATGGCCACGACCTGTATGGCGATGAAGGCGAGCCCGCATATCAGAACAATGCGCGCGGACAAGCTGTTCCATGGACGGCGTTCTAAATGTCCCGGCATAAAATATCGCATCCTTTATGTATTCTCATGACCTTTCATGGAAGGCATCATGTTCCCGTCACCTGCAAATGGCTTCCAAGGCCATGTCAGGGAATGGTTCCAACACAACGATCCTGAAAGTTTATGCCGGTCAGCCTAACATATCGTTTTTTTATGTAAATGAAATTGCCTCTCGGGTGCCGGGGGCCTCGGATGAGTATTCAATCGCGACACCAGCCGCCCAGATCTTGCGGGCTCTGCGCATATCGCGCGGAATCATCAATAATGACGTGTAAAAATGCTCTTCATTCCATCTTTACCTGAAAATCAATTAATGTACGAATATGAGTCATTAAAAAATATGTTAATGGCTGCGTCGGCCGGTTCTTCTGCCGCAAGCGCGTGACAATAAACCAGAAAACCATCGCGCCGGTCGCGCCCGCCGCCGCAAAAACACGTCCGTTGAAAAGAAGGGCCGAACGATACGCCGGAAAAAAGCCCGGTTCAGGCACGCCCGCCAATGCGGCGGTGGGCAAAGACGCAAAAATCAGCAGCGATCCCAGGCCGCCCCAAAAGAAAGCTTCCAGACACGAAAGCGGGCATCCGGCGCCGCTCTATCGTCTTCACAATGCAAAGCGCTGCGGCGCATGGTATTGCGGCAGAGATGGCGATGACGACGAAAAGAACAAGAAACACGATGCCATATAAATAAGCGCCGACGGAGTGGCTGAAATCCGCCGGAAATCTGGACAGGACGAGCACGAAGGTCGTTACGAAAATCGCGATCATATACGCGGCGAAGAGATCTTTTGTCCTGCACGCCATGACATCTCCGCGTTCAGATCCGGCGCGGGTCGAAACCCTCATTGACGAGCACTCATGGTTTCGATACCCGATCGCCAGGCGCGGATTTGAAGGCCGTTCTCGCCCACCCGCGCATATTTACATCATGCTCTCAGGGCATCCCGCTGTCATCGGCGTCCCGATCGTGGACCAGCGCGCCGGCCACGTAGGTCGCGCGAACGCTGCGGTCATCGCCCAGCATCATTAGCACGAACAGCAGGTCCTCGATCGTTTCGCACTGTTCGGCGCGCTGGGCCATCAGCGGCGTGGCGCGCGGGTCGAGCACGCACAGGTCGGCTTCCATGCCAGGGGCGATGGTGCCGATGCGGTCGTCCAGATACAGCGCGCGGGCGCCGCCGGCCGTTGCCAGCCAGAAGGCCTGGGCCGGGTGCAGGCGCCGGCCGGTCGATTGCGCGACCTTGTAGGCTTCGTTCAGCGTCTGCAATTGCGACAGGCTGGTGCCGGCGCCGACATCGGTGCCCAGGCCCACGCGCACCGGCCGGCGCGGGTCAAGCGCGTCGAACAGGCGAAAGGCGCCGCTGCCCAGGAACAGGTTCGAGGTCGGGCAATGCGCCAGCGCGCATCCGGCCGCGTGACAGGTATGGAACGTGCCCTCATCGACATGGACCCCATGGCCCAGCACGCTGCGCGGCCCGACCAGCCCGGCATGGGCATAGACGTCGAGATAGGAAGCGCGGTTGGGAAACAGCTGGCTGATCCATTCGACCTCCGCCAGGTTTTCCGACAGGTGGGTCTGCATGAACAGCCCTTCGCGCTGGCGCAGCAGGCTCCCCGCGAGGTCGAGCTGTTCTTCGGTGCTGGTGGCGGCGAAGCGCGGGGTGACGGCATAGAGTTGCCGCCCGTGCTGGTGCCAGCGGTCGATCAGGGCAAGAGATTCGTCATAGCCACGCTGGGGCGTGTCGCGCAGGTTGGCGGGCGCGTTACGGTCCATCAGTACCTTGCCCGCGACCATGCGGGTATTCAGGCGTGCCGATTCGGTAAAGAACGCATCGACCGACTGGGGGTGGACCGTGCAGTACACGGCGGCGCTGGTGGTGCCGGCGCGCAGCAGTTCGCGCAGGAAACGACGCGCCACGTCGGATGCGTAATCCGGGTCGGCATAACGGGCTTCGGTGGGGAACGTATAGCGCTCCAGCCATTCCAGAAGCTGTTCGCCATAGGCCGCGATCATGGGCAGTTGCGGATAATGGACATGGGTATCGACGAACCCGGTCGAAATGATGCCCTCGCGCCAATGCGTGACCGGGGTGTCAGGTGGCAGCGTGTCGCGCAGTGCGTCGAAGGCGCCGAACCGCGTGATGCGCCCATCCTCGATCAGGATCAGCGCGTCGGCTTCATACACCAGCGCCCGCGCCGGATCGTCCATGAACGGATCGGCGCCGAAGGTGACGGCGCGGCCGCGCAGGGCATGACGGGCGGGCGTGGGGGGCAGGGACGGGATCATGATCGGGGTACTCGGTCTGGCTCGATCCGGTCAGTGTTGCCTGTTTTGTGCCGCCAGGAAAAGGCGGCACGCCGGGCGGACAGGTCTAGGTGGGCGGACGATAGGACGACGACGTATCGAGAAACGTCGCATTGGCGTCCAGTTCGTTCGAAATGACCAGCAGATAGGCAATGGCGCGGGTTAGTTCGATGCGGGCACCGATATTGGGTTCCCTGGCCTCGATGCCGCGCAGGCTGGCCACGGCAAGGCGGGCCGCCTGCGCCGTGCGGCCGTGCTTACCGGTGAATTGCGCCATCCGGCGCAGGACAAGCAGCAGCGGGCGGTGCGCCCGGAGCGGAAGCTGGTCGCGGGCCAGGACGGTGCGCACGCGGATGATGTTCAGCCCGATCGTCATGACCGAGAGCGTACCTTGCAGATAGGCTTCGATCGTCGGTGTCGGGGTGGGGCCGGCATGGCGGATCAGCCGGGCGAAGCGGTCGGTGTTCAGCCCGATCCAGTCATGGGTCTGCGGAATGGGCATCGCCGACGCCAGATGGTGCAGGTCGTACAGATTATGTTCGCGCATGCGCAGGCGCTCGGCCCGGCTGCTGAAAGGCAGGATGGTGCGGAAGATCAGCACGGAGAACCCGATGCTGGCCAGCAGCGAGAGCGAGGAATTGAAATACGCGATCTCGTTCAGCCGGCCCTGGTTCGACGGGCCGATCAGGTTGGAAAGGAAGAGGGTATAGGACGCGGCGGCCCCGGCGGTGGCCGGGTTGCGGGTGGCCAGCCCGCCGGCGATCATCGGCAGTGCCAGGCAGGCCGCCAGAACCTCGAAATCCGCCGGACGCGGCAGGATCAGCATGACCAGGACGAACGAGACCCCGACCGCCCACACCGCGCCAAGCAGGAAGTTCATGGTGCCCAGGACCGGGTTTTCGCGGGTGGCGAACAGGCCGCAGGTCAGGGCGACCATGATGATGAAGGCCAGGCCGCTCGGCCAGGCCGTGATTTCCCAGATCAGTCCCGCCGCGGTAATCGCGACGGCGGCGCGAATGCCGTTATGGGCCGCCTCCTTGAGGTCGCGATGCGCTTTCAGGCGGAAGTGGAAACGGTCTCCCCGGATGACGCGGTGGCTGGCATCGAATTCCTCCAGCGCCTGCTGGAGTTCCGCCAGCAGTTCCTCCAGCGCGCTGTGCAGGATGCGCCCGTCCAGCAGCGACTGGATTTCGGGGCTGTCGGGCGGGTGCTGGCCGCTGCTTTCCTCGGTCAGCGCATTGACGATCTGCTGGCGGCAGACACCGCGCAGCGCGCGCAGGTCGGCCAGTACCTCCGGCAGGTCCTCGTCCTGTTTCAGGCGAGGCGGCAGGCCCTGAAGATAGGTGCGCACCAGCAGCGACGTTTCGGTAAAGCCCGCGTGGGCCGTACCCAGCGCGCGCAGGCGCGCGGTCATGCCCAGCCCGCGCGACAGCAGCACCGACACCGTGGCCAGGGCGGCGCGCGCATGATCGCCCTCATGCCCGTGCGGCCCCATCTCGATCTCGCTGAACTCGATCTGGTCGTTGATCGTCAGGATGGTGCCGAACAGGGCGCGCGAACGGACGAAGGCTTCCTCGTTGCCGGCCAGCAGGTCGGCAATGGCGTTGGAGGAACTGGTCAGGGCCGAGAGCAGCTTCTCGCGAATATTGCGGCGCGCGGTATCGGCCAGATTATGGGACAGCAGGCCGGCGATCAGACTTTCGCACGCGATGCCCAGCACGATGTAGGTCGAGCGCGACATTGCGATCATGAACACGTCGTTCGGGTCGCGTACGGCATCCAGCGCGATGATGGCGCAGGTATAGCCCGACAGAACCAGCGCGTAGGAGCGGAAGTTGCGCACCAGCGTGGCCACGCTGCAACATAACCCGATCCATATGCCGATCGCCGGAAAGAACAGCCACGGCGCCTGCGGAAACGCCGCGACCAGCGCGACGGCGGAAATAGCGCCGATGGCCGTGCCCACCAGACGCCATCGCGCCTTCGACAGGCTTTCGCCGCGCGATCCCTGCGCGACGATCCACACGGTCATCGGCGCCCATTGCGGGTCGTCCAGTTCCATCCACATCGCCAGGATCAGCGACAGGATGGCGGCGGCGGTCGTGCGCAGCGCAAAGCCGACGGCATCGGCCTTGGGGGCATATAGCCACCGCAGATGGCTCAGCCTCCCGGCTCCCGGTGGTCGGAGAGTCGGCGGGCGCCATGACAGGAGGCGATCCAGCATGCTGAGGGCAAAGGCGGGGAAGACGGGCACGGCGTGAGGGGTATCCGGCGGCAGGGGCAATTCACGATTAGACTAGGTCACGCTTCTCCGGGACGATAGCCAGACTGTGTATATCAGTCATAAGCGGCGGCAGTCGCATGGCCGAACCGCCGCAGGGAGAGATGAATGACCGATCAATGGCCCGCTCCACATCGTTCCGGTCCCCATGCATGGGCGGATCTGCGGAACTGCGTGGTATCCGGGGACTGGTTCCATGCACCGGTCGCCGGCCGGCTGGAGCGGATGGCGGGCGGATTGCTGGAAATCGGTGCCGATGGGCGGATCGCCGCGGTCTGCCACGCGGGCAGCGAACAGCATCGCACCCTGGCGCGGGAGGCGGCACAGGCAGGCCGACTGGTGACGCTGGACGGACTCCTGATCCCCGGCCTGGTCGACCTGCATGTGCATGCGCCGCAATATCCGCAACTCGGCAAGGGCCTGGACCAGCCGCTGGAGGTCTGGCTGCAACGCTATACCTTCCCGCTGGAAGCGCGCTACGCCGACCGCCTGTTCGCGCGGTCGGTCTATCGGCGCCTCGTGGCCGACCTGCTGGCGGGGGGCACCACCACGGCGCTGTATTTCGCCAGCCGGCATGTGGAGGCGACGTGCGAACTGGCCGATGCCTGCATCGAGGCCCGGCAGCGGGCGCTGGTGGGGCGCGTGGTGATGGACAATCCCGACCAGTGCCCGGATTTCTATCGCGACGCCTCGGTGGCCGAGGGCGTGGCCGCCACGCGGGCGGTCGCGGCGCATATCGCGGCTCACCCCGCCAATGCCGGCTGGGTGCGGCCGGTGATCACGCCGCGCTTCCTGCCCTCATGCACCGACGACATGCTGCACGCACTCGGCCATCTGGCCGGTGAGTGCGGTTGCCATGTGCAGACCCATTGCGCCGAAAGCGATTGGGCGCGCGATTACGGCCAGGCCCGCTTCGGGCACAGCGATATGGAGGCACTCGACCGTTTCGGTCTGCTGACCCGCCATACGGTGCTGGCCCATGGCAATTTCATCACCGCGTCTGACATGGATCTTCTGGCCCGGCGGGGTGGGGCGGTGGCGCATTGCCCGCTCTCGAACGCCTGGTTCGCCAACGCGGTCTTTCCGCTGCGCGTCGCGCTGGACAAGGGCGTGCGGGTGGGACTGGGGACCGATATCGCAGGCGGCCCTTCAGCGTCGATGATGGGGACGATGCGCATGACGGTGGCCGCGTCGCGTATGCTGCGCGACGGCGTGGAGCCTGACCGGCCGGCGGCGGAGCGCGGCCGGCCGGGGAGCGCGGTGGACATGATGACGGCTTTCCATCTGGCCACGGCGGGCGGGGGCGACGCGCTGGACCTGCCGGTGGGCCGCTTCGCGCCCGGCCAGCATTTCGATGCGCTGCGCATCGACCCAGACGCCCCGCTGGGCACCATGCGGCTATGGGGCGACGAGAGTGACGAAGACCTGCTGGCCACGGCGCTCTATACGGCGTCGCGCGCCAATATCACGCATGTCTGGACCGATGGGCAGCAGACAGGGCAGGGGCCGCGGCCCGCATAACGCCGCCGCCTATGCCGGCTGCGCGGTCAGCAGGCGCTCGACCTCCGGCCGGGTCGGCGCGGCGTCCGAGGCGCCCCGGCGTGTGGTGGCCAGGGCGCCGCAGGCGGCCGCGTAGCGCGTCGCGCCGGCCAGATCCATGCCCGACGACAGCGCGACCGCCAGGCCGCCATTGAAGCAGTCGCCGGCCGCCGTGCTGTCCACGGCATCGACAGTAAAAGGCGGCACGAATCCATGTCCGTATTCGTCCGAATACAGAACGCCCCGCGCGCCCAGTTTCACGATGGCCCGTCGCAGACCCAGGCGGTGCAGCCTGTCGGCCGCATGGCGTGCGCTTTCCGCGTCATGCGGGCGCAGGCCGGTCAGGCGTTCCGTCTCGGTCTCGTTCGGTGTCATCAGTTCGGCGAGGGGAAACAGGTCGGGAGGCAGGCCATCCTGCGGCACCGGCGCGGGGTCGAGAATCAGCCGCGCGCCGGCCTGCATGACGGCCTGGGCGGCGGCGCGCAGCGCGTCCAGGGGAATTTCGCATTGCATCAGTACGATCGTGCCCGGTGTCAGAAGGGGCACCAGGCGGGCGATGTCGGTGCCGTCGATCGCCATGTTGGCACCGCCCACGACGACGATCGTGTTTTCGCCGCCCGAGTCGGTACAGATCATCGCGAGTCCCGTCAGGTCGCCGGCCGAGCGGTATAAATTCTCGGCGCCGACACCATGCCGCCGGAGCGAATCGGCCGCGAAATCAGCCAGTGGATCGTCTCCTGTCCGGCCCACAAGCCGCACATCGGCGCCCAGCCGGGCCGCCGCGACGGCCTGATTGGCGCCTTTGCCGCCCAGGCCGAGCCCGGCATCGTGTGCATGCAAGGTTTCGCCCGGAGCGGGAAAGTGATTCACACGTGCGCTGATGTCGATATTGACGCTTCCGAACGCGATGATTGACGGGTTATTACTTCTTGTAACGCTCATCGTCGGTCGTTCCCGTTAAAAATAAAAAATGTTTCGTAAGAATTATTTGTCTGCGCTGCCATTTCAAGATACTTATGATAGAGAAGCGACGCGAATCGCGTGATGTCGTAAGAAGTCATAATAACAGAATGGAATTTCGGTATGTCGGAAATCGAGCAGGGTGCCTCTTTGTTGGAACTCACGGCGCAGATCGTATCCGCGCATGTTTCGAACAACAGCGTAGTCGCCGATGGCGTGCCTGATTTGATCCGGCAGGTCTATCAGGCGTTGACCTCGCTCGGCCAGGTCGCGCCCGAACCTGAGAAGCTGCAACCCGCAGTGCCGATCAAGCGGTCGGTCTTCCCGGACTACATCGTCTGTCTCGAAGACGGAAAGAAGCTGAAGATGCTCAAGCGGCATCTGCAAAGCGCCTATGGCATGACGCCGGACCAGTATCGCGAGCGTTGGGGCCTGCCCACGGATTACCCGATGGTCGCCCCGAACTACGCCGAACGCCGCTCCACCCTGGCGCGGGAAATCGGGCTGGGCCGCAAGATCACCGCGACGGTGGAAGAAACGCCGACCGAGAGCGACGCGGCCGCCAAGCCGGCCGCCCGCCGTGGGCGCAAGCCGGCCGCGCCGCAGGAGTAATGATGCGGTTCGCGTCGCGGATCGCCCGGCGGTCCCATGGCTGATCCCGATCTGGTGGTCGATCGGTTGCGTCTGCGCCGCCGGCTGATCTTCTGGCGAGTGGGGGCGGTGGCCGCCTTCGTTCTGGCCTGGCTGGGGCTGGGTGGTCATACGCTGTTCCATCATGCTCCCATGATCGGCAGCGACCACCTGGCCAGGGTCCGGGTCAGCGGGATCATCGGGTCGGACAATCGCAAGCTGATCGACCTGATCGACCGCGCCGCAAAGGCCGACAGGGTGCGTGGACTGGTGCTGTCGGTCGACAGTCCGGGCGGCTCGGTCAGCGGTGGTGAGGCCCTGCACGACGCGGTGGCCCGCTTCGCCGCGCGCAAGCCCGTCGTGGTGACGATGGGCGGGGTCGCGGCCTCGGCGGGGTACATGATTTCGGTGCCGGCGCAGCGTATCTTCGCCGGCCAGTCGACCCTGACCGGGTCGATCGGCGTGATCATGCAGGCCCCGGATGTCTCCGGCCTGCTGGATCGCGTGGGCGTGCGGGTGGACGAACTGGTATCCGGCCCGCTGAAGGGGCAGCCTTCTGCCGTCCAGCCGCTGTCGCCTGAAGGGCGGCAGATGCTCCAGGGCGTCGTGGCGGACCTGTTCGACCAGTTCGTCACGATGGTCGCGGACGGGCGGCATATGTCGGTCGACAAGGTGCGCACGCTGGCCGACGGTCGCCCCTATACCGGCCGGCAGGCGCTGCCTCTGGGGCTGATCGACCAGATCGGCACCGAGCGCGATGCCGTGGCCTGGCTGGCCCGCAAACAGCACCTTCCCGACACGGTTCCTGTTGTCGATCTGAAGGCGCCGGGCAAGGGGAAATGGATCTCGCGACTGACGCGCAGCATGCTCAGCGTCATTCTTGGTGAGGAATGGGCGGGATCTGTGGTATCGCAAGGTGTTGCGCTCGACGGAGCGGTCGCGCTCTGGAAACCTTGAATCGAAACGGGACAAGACGGATGACCAAATCGGAGCTGATTGCCGAACTGGCTGCTGCCAATCCGCACCTTCTCGGCCGCGATGTCGAACTGATCGTTCAGACGATTTTCAGCGAGATCAGCGGGGCCCTGGCACGCGGGGACCGGGTGGAACTGCGTGGATTCGGGGCGTTCACGGTCAAGAAGCGTGATGCCCGCACCGGCCGCAATCCCCGCACCGGCGAAATGGTGGCGGTGGATGAAAAGGTCGTTCCGTTCTTCAAAGCCGGGAAGGAACTGCGCGAGCGGGTCAATGGCGGCGTCGATTCCGGGGAAGACTGACCGCCCACGCAGGACGGTTGCGATGCGGCGCACCTGCGCGCGTCCGACGGATTGTTCTTGATACGTTCCAGGCTTGGCTGCTACCAGTTCTTCTCCATGATTGGCGCCGGACGGCGAGGGTGCGTGAGCGTGCGGGACGTAATCTCTGGTCTTCTTGCGGTGTGTGTCTCGGCGTCCTGCGTTGCCGCGCCGGCCTGGGCCGGCACCCGCACGCATCATCATCGTAGCGGCTTGGCAGCGCATCTCTGCGCATCGCATGACGCGGTGATCGGGACGCACGGCCACAGGCTGCGGGCCATCGGCCAGCGGCATTATTTCGCCCCGATCGGGCAGGCCATGTATTATCGCGACAAATCGCATCGCTGCCGGCTCGGGCGCACCGCCCACCGCCATAGCTGAACGCCAGGAGCAGGGCAGGGGAGCGGCTGCGCGCGGTCACCCCTCGCGTGGCATCGTGGCGCGCGTTGCCTGAAGGTCAGTTTCAAGGCCGCCGCTCGCGGCGGCCTGACGGCAGTCTCCTGCGCGCCAAGGCTCACGGTCCACGAGGCCGCGCTCCATTCCGACACATCAGAACTATCGCCAGACGCGCCGCCGCAGCCGCGCTTCCGCGCACTATCAGAAGTTTTTGAAACGGCCTCAGTGCCAATCGCCGAAGGCGCTCCGAAAGCGCCGTCAGCGGGGCCTGCGACAGCCCCTTACAGGGGGCGGTGGGCCCGGTCGATGAGGCGCCGCCAGACAGAGCGCGCCTGGGCCAGCACGGGATTGGGCTGCGCCTGAGGGGCGGAGGCCGCCTTGCGGGTATCATCCTTGCGGGCCAGCCAGTTATCCAGGCTCACGCCGGCCTTCGCGGCCCGGCGGGCTTCGTAGGCCTGCTTGCCTGGGGCGTTGCCCTGCTTGTCGCGGCTGCTCATCGGTCCTGCGGTTCCTTGCAGATGGTGTCGGCCCGCTTAGTGATGGCGGCCATTGATTTCCGACAGCAGGAAATCGCGGAACACGGCAACCCGCTTGGAGGTGCGCAGTTCTTCCGGATAGACGAAATAGGCATCGACCGTCGGCAGCGGGACGTCGGGCAGGACCTTGACCAGATGCGCATGCGGCCCGGTCGCGTAAAGCGGCACCGAGCCGATTCCGACTCCGGCCGCGATGGCCGATGCCATCGCCGGCAGGCTGTTGACTTCAAGCCGCGCGCCCCGCTTTTCGTCGGACGGCACGCCAGCTTCCGCTAACCAGTTGATGTGCGGAACCGGCGGATGATACCCGCCGAACAGCACCAGCTTGTGGGTCGACAGCTCGTCGAGGGTCTGGGGGGTGCCATATTCCTCCAGATAGCTGGGGGCGGCATAGATCGGCAGCGGGAAATCCGCGAGGTGACGCTGGATCAGGTCGGGCTGGCGCGGCGGATGCATCCGCACGGCGACATCGGCCTCGCGCATGCCCAGATCCAGGTCGTTATCTTCCAGGATCAGGGTGATCGTGATGTCGGGATTGGTTTCCATGAACCGATGCAGGCGCGGCGTCAGCCAACAGGTGCCGAAGCCCGTCGTCGTCGTCACGCGCAGGCGGCCGGCAGCCTTTTCCTTGCTCTCGGTCAACAGCGACTGCGTCATCGCCAGTTTCGAGAACACTTCCCGCACGGTCTGGTTCAGGGTCTCGCCCTGCTCGGTCAGGATCAGGCCACGGGCATGGCGATGGAACAGCGGAACCTGAAGGGCTTCTTCCAGTGCCGAAATCTGTCGCGAAACCGCAGACTGGCTAAGGTTGAGCACGTCGCCCGCATGCGTGAACGAACCGGCCTCGGCCACCGCATGAAAAATACGGAGTTTGTCCCAGTCCAATGCTACGCTCCGATCCTGACAGGAGGAAATAGTGAAACCAAAGTTACTTTTGGTGACCGAAACGGGCCGTCCGGTCAAGGATTTGATGGAGGTCAGCCCGGTATTCCAGCCAGGAAACGTTCCGCTTCCAGCGCCGCCATGCAGCCTGTTCCCGCAGCCGTGATCGCCTGGCGGTAGATCTTGTCCTGAACATCGCCGGCCGCGAACACGCCGGGCACCGAAGTGCGGGTTCCCCCTGGCTTCGTCACGATATACCCCTCGTCGTCGGTTTCGATCTGGCCACGGAAGATGTCCGTGTGCGGCGCATGACCGATGGCGACGAAGACGCCGTCGACCGACAGATTTTCCGAAGCGCCGGTTTCAGTGTCGCGCAGGGTGATGCCGGTCACCACCGGCGGCTCGCCGTCCGCGACGATCTCTTCGGCCACCCGGTTCCACTTCACCGTGATCTTGGGGTGCGCGAACAGCCGGTCCTGTAGAATCTTTTCGGCACGCAGGCTGTCGCGCCGATGGATCAGGAACACATGCTCGGCATGATGGGTCAGGTACAGCGCCTCTTCCACCGCGGTATTGCCGCCGCCGATAACGGCCACCGTACGGCCGCGATAGAAAAACCCGTCACAGGTCGCGCAGGCCGAGACTCCGGCGCCCTGATATTCGGTCTCGCCGGGAATGCCCAGCCACTTCGCCTGCGCTCCGGTCGCGATCACCACCGAGCGGGCAAGATAGACATCGCCCGAATCGCCGACGAGGCGGAAAGGTTCGTCAGCTTTACGCTCGGCCAGCGCGCATTCCGTAATGATGTCGTGGATGATCCGCGTGCCGACATGGGCGGCCTGCGCGGCCATCTGTTCCATCAGTTCCGGGCCCTGGATGCCACGGGCGAAGCCCGGATAGTTCTCCACGTCCGTCGTGATCATCAACTGGCCGCCGGGCTGGAGGCCGGCAACCAGAATCGGCTTCAGGTTGGCGCGGGCGGCGTAGATGGCGGCGGTGTAGCCGGCGGGGCCGGCACCGATCACGAGCAGGTCGGTGGAATGGGTATGGGTCATGGACTCCGCGCCGGTCTGTTCAAGCTGCATGGGATATGGCCGCGCGGCGCGCCGGGCACAAGCCGTCGCGGGGGCTGATGTCGGAAGCGGGATACTCTTTTCGGCGCGCGGCGCATACCGTATCCTGTGGTCTGATATTCAGGGACGGACAAAACTGACGTGATGGATCTGGATGCGATTGACCGTCGGATCGTAGCGGAACTCCAGGCGGATGGCCGCATGACCAACGTGGAACTCGCGCGTCGGGTCGGCATTTCCGCCCCACCGTGCCTGCGGCGCGTACGCCGGCTGGAGGAAGAAGGGCTGATTCGCGGCTACCATGCCGACACCGACGCGGCGCTTCTGGGATGGACGATCACCCTGTTCGCCCTGATCGGGCTGGACAGCCAGAAGGAAACGGTCCTGACCGCCTTCGAGGCCCAGGTGGCCGGCTGGCCCGAGGTGCGCGAGTGCCACATGATCCGGGGGGGCGGCGATTTCCTGGTCCGGCTGGTGGCGCGCGACGCGGCGCATGAAAACCAGTTGACGCGCCGCCTGACCGAAAGCCCGCATGTCAGCCGGGTTCAGACATTGCAGACCATCCGCACCTCCCTCAGCCGTGCCGGCGTGCCGGTGCAGCCGCTGGCCCAGCCTTTCGGCGATACAGACGGCGCATGATGTCCGTCCGGGGCCAGATCGGCCCCGCATCGGGGGATGGCGCTGGAGAGACGGCAGGCGCCGGCCCGATGCGTCCGGCGCCGGAGATCAGCATCGTCGTGCCTTGCTATAACGAGCGGGCCAATGTGCGCCCGCTGGTGGCGGCCCTCTCCCACGCCCTGGCCGGCCGGGATTGGGAAGTGATCTTCGTCGACGACAATTCGCCCGACGGCACGATCGACGAGGTCCGGGCACTGGCCGAACGCGACGGCCGTGTGCGCGGTCTGCTGCGCGTGGGGCGGCGCGGCCTGTCCTCGGCGGTGATCGAAGGCGTGCTGTCTTCCTCGGCGCGGATCGTCGCCGTCATGGATGGCGACATGCAGCATGACGAATCCTGCCTGGGCCGCATGATCGACGCCGTTGCGCGCGATGGCTACGACATCGCGGTCGGCAGCCGCCATGTGGCCGGCGGCGACAATGCCGGCCTGGCCAGTGGCTGGCGGACATTCCTCTCCGATTCCGGCATCCGCCTGGTGCAGATGACCCTGCCGGTCAGGCTGGGCGATCCGATGAGCGGCTTCTTCGCCATGCGCCGCGACCTGTTCGCGCGGACGGTGCCGCGCCTGTCGGGCACGGGCTTCAAGATCCTGCTGGATGTGTTCCTGTCGGCACCCCGGCGGCCCATGGTGCTGGAGGTGCCGTTCGTCTTCCGCCCCCGCGCGGCGGGCGAGAGCAAGCTGGATATCCTGGTGCTGGTGCAGTTCGTGGCGATGCTGGCCGACAAGCTGTGCCGGGGATTCCTGCCGACCCGGTTCATCGCGTTCTCGCTGGTGGGGCTGGCCGGCATCCTGGTCAACCTGGCGGTGCTGGAGCTGGGGCGGCGTCTGGGCGCCGATTTCACCACCGGCCAGTGGCTGGGCACGCTGGTGGCCATGGTGACGAATTTCTGGATGAACAATGCGCTGACCTATCGCGACCGGCGATTGCGCGGCGCGCGGATGTGGCTGGGGCTGGGGCTGTTCATGGTCATCTGTTCGGCTGGCGCCATCGCCGATGTCGGCATCGCGCGGGCGATTTTCAGTCGTGACGGACAATGGGGCCTGGCGAGCGCCGCCGGGGCCGCGATCGCGGTGGTGTGGAATTACGCCGTGTCCTCGACCCTGATCTGGCGCGTGCGGTGACCGGCGGCGCGGAGAGGGCCGGCCCCGACTTGTCACGATGGGGCCTGGCCCTTATCGGGGTGACGGTCGTGCGCCTGCTGGTGGCGGCCTGCACGCCAATCTCGCCCGACGAGGCCTATTACTGGGTCTGGTCGCGCGCGCTGGCGCCCGGCTACCTGGACCACCCCCCAATGGTGGCATTGTGGATTCGTGCCGGCACCGCCCTGCTGGGGAACGGTGCGCTGGGCGTGCGGCTGCTGGGTCCGCTTTCGGCGGCGATCGGCACGCTGTTCCTGGCCCAGGCCGCCCGCGATCTGGGATCTGGCGACGGGCCGCCGTCCGGCCGGATGGTGCGGGCGGGCGTGCTGCTCAACGCCACGCTGGCGCTGGGCATCGGCGCGGTGATGATGACCCCGGATACGCCGCTGCTGTTCTTCATGACGCTGGCGCTGTGGGCATTGGGCCGGCTGCTGGCCACCGGTCGGGGGGCATGGTGGCTGGTGCTGGGGGCGGCGCTCGGCCTGGCGTGCGACAGCAAATATACCGCCGTGCTGCCGGGCGGCGGCCTGGCCCTGTGGTGCCTGTGCAGCCGCGCCGGCCGCGCGTGGCTGCGCACACCGTGGCCGTGGTGCGGGGCGGTGCTGGCCGCGATCCTGTTTCTGCCGGTCATCCACTGGAACGAAGCGCACCATTGGGCCAGCTTCGTGCGCCAGGGCGGCCGGGCAGGGGACTGGCGACCGGCACGCGCCGTGCAGTTCCTCTCGGAACTGGCAGGCGGCCAGCTTGGCCTGATGACACCGCTGATCGCGCTGGCATTCGGCGCCGGCCTGTGGCGGGCGTGGCGACGGGCCGGCCGCGATCCTGGGGCGGCGGTGCTGCTGTGGTGGATCATCCCGGCCGGGCTTGTCTTCGTACAGCATGCGCTGGGTGACCGCGTACAGGCCAACTGGCCGGTGCTGCTCTATCCCGCCATGGCCATCCTGGCCGCGTCGCCGGTCTGGCGATTCTGGCGTGCGGGCGCGGCCCTGGGGTTCGCGCTGACGCTGCTGGTCTATCTCCAGTCCACGCTCGCGCCGGTGTCGCTCTCCCCGCATCTCGACATCACCCTGCGGCAGATGGCCGGCTGGCGGGGGCTGGCGCGGGCGGTCGACGGGCTGGCCGCGCCCGGCGGGTTCGTGGCGGCCGACGAATACGGGCTGGCGTCGGAACTGGCGCTGGCCCTGCCGCGCCGAACCGTGATCGGCATCGAGCCGCGCTGGGCGCTGTTCGCCCTGCCGCGCCCGGCGGGGGGCAGCGGCGTCTTTCTGTGCAGCATGCGGCGGCTGCGCGATCTCGATCTGTCGCCGTTCAGCAGTGCCACGCGGATCGGCACGGTGGAGCGGGCACGCAAGGGCAATGTGGCGGAACGCTATGCCGTCTTCCGCGTGACGCTGGCGCCCGGTTCCCCTGTCGGTGCCGCGCGCCTGCCGGCAGGGGAATAACGCGCCCCTATCCTGCCGAGCCGGCCAGCGCGGAGCGCACCAGATCCAGCAAGGCGCGGACCCTGAAGGGTTTTTCCAATGTGGGGCCGGGCGCGAAGGCCGCCAACCGTGCCGGGTCTCCGCTGATGGCAATCACGGGAATGCTCGCCGTTTTCAACCGGGCGACCAGACGGTCCGGCGGCCCGTCGGGCAAGGAAAGGTCGAGAATGGCCAGATCGATCGCTCCCCGCTCCATCGCGTCCAGGGCGGCCTGCACGCTCGCGCAGGCGGTAACGCGCAGGTCCGAGGCTTCCAGCGCCGTGCGGATCAGGTCGGCAATGGCGGATTCGTCTTCCACCAGCAGGATATGGCGGCCGGATGTCATGATGCATGGTCCTCTGCGGGGATAAGACGGCGGAGATCGCCACCAGGGACCGGCCATGGCGCGACCCCCCGGTCGGAAAGCGCCAATGTGCCCAGTTCCAGCAGTCCGGGGCTCATGCGTTCGGGCGCGGCGCGGATCTGGTCGAGCGAGAACCAATCGACGGCAATCGCGTCATCGGCGGCACGGATATCGGTCTGGCCAGAATCGGCGCAGCGCACGACGGCGATGACGTAATGAAAGCGCAGGCGGCCCTCGGGCATGCGGTCCAGCACGTCGAACGCGGTCAGCACGCCCTGCGCGCGGGTCACGAACCCGGTTTCCTCACGCAGTTCGCGTTCCGCCGCCTGGAACAGGGTCTCGCCATGCTCGATCCGGCCGCCGGGAAAGCCCCATAGCCCCTGATCGGGCGGGTTGGCCCGCTGGACCAGCAGCAGGCGCGCCCCACGGACAACGACGGACAGGATGGCGGCCGACACGATGGAGGAAGCAGTCATGCGGCGATCTTAACCGCATGCCCGCCTCCGGCGCCACCATGCCGGGCGGCTATCAGCCTGAGAGCCTGACCGCAAATGCGCGCTGGCGGCGTGTCCTCCGCGAAGCACAGGAAACGCGCGCCGGGTCGCCCCCGGCGCGCATGTCCGGTCAGGCTGTCAGGGGACGACCGGCAGCCAGATGGCGGTGGATTGTTCTCCACCCCGATGGATGGTCTGGGTGGCGGTGACATAGTCATGCGCCGTGGCGCGCAGCACGCTGGGCACGAAGGTCTGCGGGTTGCGGTCATAGAGCGGGAACAGCGAGGACTGGATCTGCACCATGATCCGGTGTCCGGGCTTGAACACATGATTGACCGCCGGCAGCGTGAAGCGATAGCGCGCCGTCGCGTTGGGCACCGCGGCCACCGAATGGTCGAACCCTTCGCGGTAGCGGCCACGGAAGATATCCATCGACACCGCCAGTTCGTATCCGCCCATTTCCGGCCGGTCGCCGTCGGTGGCGGGCATCACGTCGATCAGCTTCACCACCCAGTCGGAATCGGTGCCGCTGGTCGCCGCGAACAGGTCGGCCACCGGCACGCCACTGACGCGGACCGACTTGGTCAGCACCGGCGTTTCATAGGTCAGCACGTCCGGGCGGCTCTCGGCGGGGCGCTGGTCCTGTACCAGCCAGGTCTTCCAGCGCGGCCCGTCGCTCGCGAAATTGAACGGGCGCTCCACGAACGGCACCGGATGCGCCGGGTCGGATACGTAGGAATCCTGCCCCGTGGCCGGATGGTCGAACGACAGGCTGTAGCCGGCCTGGAGATAGAGCGGCTTCAGCTTCTGGTCGCAGCCCTTGTCGTCGCAGGCCAGCGGCCAGTGCGGGAAGCGGTCCCAGTGGTTCTCGCCGGAATTGTAGATGATGGCTTCCGGCAGATGCGCGTCGGGCGATCCGGGGCGCAGATACTGGTTGAAGAAGGGCAGCAGCACCTCGGCGCGGAACTGATGCGCGGTGTCGCCATTCCAGTGCAGCGGGCCGAGTTCCGATCCGTCGTAATTCACCTGGCTGTGGCGCCACGGACCCATCACCAGCACGTTGGGCACGTTCGGGCGGGTCGCCTTCAGCGCCTGCCAGGAATGGATGGCGCCCCACATGTCTTCCTGGTCCCACAACCCCTGTTCCCAGAGGGTGGGTACGGTCAGCGGATGGCGGGTGATCAGCTTGTCCAGCGCCTGATCCTGCCAGAATGCGTCATAATCCGGATGGGCCAGCATGCGCTGCCACCACGGAAACTGGTCCAGCCCGGCGGCGGAGGCGAACTGCGCGGCCGAGCCCGCGCGCAGGAAGTTCGTATAATCGTCGCGATCGACACGCGGAATGGAAGAGCCCGAGCCGCGCTCCGTCATCTGGTCGGTAAAATAATCGAGCCCACCCTGGCGGAAGGCGCCGTAATGGTACCAGTCATCGCCCATCCAGCCATCGACCATCGGGCTTTCCGGGGCCGCGACCTTCAGCGCCGGGTGCGGGTTCAGCAGCGCCATGACGACGGTGAAGCCTTCATAGGACGAGCCCAGCATGCCCACGCGCCCGTTGGATTGCGGCAGATTGTGCACCAGCCAGTCGATCGTGTCCCACGCATCGGTCACTTCGTCGGTATGGGTGGGGTTCAGCGGGCCGCGCACCGGGCGCGTCATCACATAATCCCCCTCGGACCCGTATTTGCCGCGAATATCCTGAAACACGCGGATATAGCCGGACTCGACGAACACATCGTCGCCCTGGGGCAGCAGCGCGCGCATGGTCAGCGCGTCTTCGACCCGATTGAGCCGCTGCGAGGCGTGATAAGGCGTGCGCGTCAGCAGGATCGGCGCATCATGCGCGTCACGCGGAATCACGATCACCGTATGCAGTTTCACCCCGTCGCGCATCGGGATCATGACCTCGCGCTTGACGTAGTCGCGCGCGGCGGTGGGGAAGGTGACGTGCGCGGGAATGTCGCTGCCCGTCTGCACCGTCAGGGACGACGCGGCGGCCGGAGCGGCCGGCGGGGCGGCGTAGCCCAGGCTGCTGGTCAGGCACAGGGCGGCCGCCAGGGCGATCGCGCCGCCTGAGCGATGGAAGGAAGGGGTCAAGCGTGGCGCTCCTGCTCTGTCCGCCGTTGCGGAGATGTCACGTTTTTCGCGTGTTCGCACCATGTCGCAACCCGATGGATCAGGCAACCGGCCATCATCGTGGCGCATGCGTCCATCGCGCCGGTTTCAGTGACCCATGAAATGGTCCATGGCATGCGCTTGCGGGCGGGTGAGCACGACATGGGCGCGACAGCGCGGCGTGCCATACGTGCCCTGAATGGTGGCACCGTCGGGCGTGCCTTCGAATACCATGGGAAAGGGCTTGCGGTTCATGTCGCTCAGCACGAGCTGCGCGTGGAACCGGCCCGGCGTCGCATCGCGCTGCCCGCGCAGGGTATGCACGCCGTCGGCAGGCGTGAAGGCGATGCGCCTGCTCTCGATCTGCAAGGTGGAGGGGGCGCGCGTCTCGGGGCAGATGCCGCGTTCGGCGACCAGCGTGCCCGTCCAGATGCCCACCGGATCCCTGGCGGCATCGGTCGTCGGTTCCGCTGCCCCAGCCGGCGTCATGCAGCCCACCGACAGGCAGCCCACCGACAGGGCGAAGATGAAGGCACCTGCAATCGCCGCGCGCCCGTGGCCGCGTGAACGCGAGGGAAGCAGAGGGTGGTCCAGTCGAAAGAGGGGCACGTTCGGGCTCCGTAACACCTTAGGTCTGTGCGCCAATATGGGCGCGGGCGGGCTGGCGGACCATAGGGTGCCGCCCGCTGCGGGCTTGCACTATACTCTGTGTCGACGCATATCCGGCTCCTGCACGGCCCGCCCGGTCCGCGCAGCGCGCCCTGCGACCGTAACGCCGCGACCGAAAGAGCAACGATGAGCGACGATGTGAAGACCGCCGGTTCCACCCAGACCCTGCCCCAGGATACGACGACGCTCGACGCGGCGTTGCATCAGGACCGGATTCTGATCCTGGATTTCGGTAGCCAGGTCACGCAGCTGATCGCCCGCCGCGTGCGCGAGAGCGGCGTTTATTGCGAGATCTGGCCGTTCTCCACCGACGAGGCGAAGATCCGCGCCTTCGCCCCGCGCGGCATCATCCTCTCGGGCGGCCCGGCGAGTGTGCTGGACGACAACGCGCCGCGCATTCCCGATGTGGTGTTCGCGCTGAACGTGCCGGTGCTGGGCATCTGCTACGGGCAGCAGGCGCTGTGCCTCCAGTTGGGTGGCGCGGTGGAAACCCACGCGCATCGCGAATTCGGCCGGGCGCATGTCGATATCGTCGAGGATTGCGCGCTGTTCCGTGGCACCTGGACGCGAGGCGGGCGCGAGCAGGTCTGGATGAGCCATGGCGACCGCGTGACGAAGCTGCCGCCGGGCTTCCGCGCCGTGGCCGTCAGCGAGGGCGCGCCCTACGCCATCATCGCGGACGAGGGGCGGCGCCTGTATGGCGTGCAGTTCCACCCCGAGGTGGTGCATACGCCGCACGGCGCGGCCCTGCTGCGCAATTTCACCCACGGCGTGGTGGGTTGCCAGGGTACCTGGACCATGGCCGGCTTCCGCGACATGGAAATCGCCCGCATCCGCCAGCAGGTCGGCTCGGGCCGGGTGATCTGCGGCCTGTCGGGCGGTGTGGATTCCTCGGTGGCGGCGGTGCTGATCCACGAGGCGATCGGCGACCAGCTCACCTGCATCTTCGTCGACCCCGGTATCCTGCGTGCCGGCGAGGCCGATGAGGTGGTAAAGACCTTCCGTGGCCGCTTCAACATCAAGCTGATCCATCGCGATGCGTCGGACCTGTTCCTGTCCGCCCTGGAAGGGGTGACGGACCCGGAAGTGAAGCGCAAGACCATCGGCCGCCTGTTCGTCGAGGTGTTCGAGGAAGAGGCCGCGAAGCTGGGTGGCGCGGAGTTCCTGGCGCAGGGAACGCTATATCCGGACGTGATCGAAAGCGTCAGCTTCACCGGCGGCCCGTCGGTCACGATCAAGTCGCACCACAATGTGGGCGGCCTGCCGGAACGCATGAAGATGCAACTGGTCGAGCCGCTGCGCGAACTGTTCAAGGACGAGGTGCGCGCACTGGGCCGCGAACTGGGCATCCCCGAAGCCATTGTCGGCCGTCACCCGTTCCCGGGTCCGGGCCTAGCCATCCGCATCCCTGGCGCGATCGACCGTGACAAGCTGGCCCTGCTGCGACAGGTCGACACGGTCTTCCTGGAGGAAATCCGGGGTGCTGGCCTGTATGATGCGATCTGGCAGGCCTTCGCGGTGCTGCTCCCCGTCCGCACGGTCGGCGTGATGGGCGACGGCCGCACTTACGATTACGCCTGCGCCCTGCGCGCGGTCACCAGCACCGACGGCATGACGGCCGATGTCTATCCGTTCGACATCGGCTTCCTGAACCGCGTCGCCAGCCGCATCGTCAACGAAGTGCGCGGCATCAACCGCGTCACCTACGACATCACCTCAAAGCCGCCCGGTACCATCGAGTGGGAATGATCCCGCGTCTGGCATAGGGTGGCATCACCCGGCATAAAAGTGCTTTAAAGCCCGCAGAAATGCGGGCTTTTTTGTTTTTTGGTCCGGCATTGTCTGGCATCAAATAGAGAGGTGATGTTGTGGACGGCCCCCGCACGGAATGTGCGAAGGTGAGATTGTCGCCGTCTGCAACGCATGGAGCCATGTGTGGACGGCCCTGACGATGCAAGTGGAAAGTATGACTTTGATGGTCGGGTGCAGGGCCTATCCTGAATTTCGTGTGTTTGGTGTGATGCTGGAGAAGGAGAAGCATCATGGCCCGACGCAAGAAGCCGGTGATCCCTGGCGATGTACTGGACCAGGTTCTGGCGGGTCGCGTGGTCCGCACGATGTCGGACGCGGACGCCCTACTGGGGGATATGAAGAAGGCGCTGGCGGAGCGGTTGCTCAACGCCGAACTGGACCACCATCTGGACGGCGAGGCAGCGACCGGCCGCCCGAACTGCCGCAACGGCTATGGGCAAAAGACGGTTCTGACGGATGTTGGGCGGGTGAGGCTGGATATCCCGCGCGACCGGGCCGGCACGTTCGATCCGCAACTGATCGCGCGC
>NZ_JBDNXE010000023.1:0-39932 GCF_047721585.1 Gluconacetobacter sp. | reverse complement strand
CAGCGGGATTCTCATCCTGTTTGACGTATTTCTCATCCTGATTGTCGCACCGCACGTTGCTTTTTCTCGCCGGACGCGTGACGATGACCAGTCGGTCAGGCCGCGTTTCGCTCGTCTCCCACCGGACCGTTTCCCCGACTGGAAAGCCGCCCCGATGCTTCGCATCGGGCCACGAAAAGGAGAACACACCCTACGCACTGGCCTGCGGCGGTTTGCTGCCAATTTTTGCGGGTGCGTTCCGGGTAAGGTCACTGAATGGGTGATCGGAATGGCGGATTTCCGGTATTGCCCGAGAGTGCGGATTGAGTGCGCGGGGTCGATGGCCTCGCCCTTTACTTCCTGCGCCTTGAGCCATGTGGATCGGCCCGGTTCCGCTGCTGTTCCTGGCTCCGGGCGAGCGCAGCGCGGGAGCGCCGTAGGCCGTCCGTCGGACGCCGGAGCGGGGGCTGATAGGGCCACCATAAAGGCATGACAGAAGCAGCGACGGCGCAGCCGACGCCTTCTGCTCGCGTCGCGGAGCAGCGCGTTGTCCTGGCAAAAAGCGATTGGGCTGGAAGGTAGATTGAACGACTTGCGGTGAGACGGAATCCGGAAAATAAGGGCCGGAAAGGGGAATAATTAAGAGCGCAAGATAAAGCAAACCGGCACTCTCCGCGCGGGTGCCCGGATTTTGTTTTGTCTGCACATGGGGTTGAGGTGGTTTTGTGGAGTGCCGTCGTTTCAGGAGGGGTGAGCCGGTCTTTTCCAGAAATGGCGGTAAAGCAAGCCTTCCGCTGGCACTATGCGCCAAATGCAATGGTTTTTCTGGCGAGGGGGATATGATCGTGCTAATATGACTACTGTAGTCACAGGAGGCTTCGATGCAGGAAATCCAGATCAGGGACGCCAAGGCCAATCTATCGGCGGTGATCGATCACGCCACGCAGGGGGAACCGTCGATCATCACGCGCCACGGTAAACCTACGGCGGTCGTGCTGTCCTATGAGGAATACCGCCGGTTGAGCACCGTCCCTTCATTCGGTCGGTTGCTGATGTCCATTCCCGACGGGATCGAGACGGAGCGAGACGGCGAAGGTCTGCGGGACGTGGCGTTCTGACGTGTATCTGCTTGATACGAACGTCATTTCAGAGGCCGCGCCGTCGAAGAAGGCCGCCAGTGCTGATCTGCGCCGCTGGATGGACGCGAACAGTGACAGGCTGTTCCTTAGCGTCATCACCATTGCGGAGATCGTTGCCGGGATCGAGAAGGTAAAACGCGCGGGGCATGAGGCAAAAGCCGGACGGCTGGACGAATGGCTGGCGACACTCGTGCATCTCTACGCGCGGCGGATATTGCCGGTTGATCTGCCTGTGTCGCAGGCGCTGGGACTGCTGACCGATCAGGTGCGGGCGCGTGGACATGATCCACAAATGGGTGATCTTACGATTGCCGCGACGGCCCGCGTTCATGGCCTGACCGTCCTGACCCGTAACGTGCGACATTTCCAGTTGCCCGGACTCGTGGTGGTCAATCCCTTTGAAGAGTTGCCGGGCGGCCCACTCTTTTAAACGTGATCGGACCGTCCTTTCTTCGCTTGTTTTCTTTTTGGACGCCAAGGCTACGCTGCTTATATCTCTAATACTCCGCACGGTTTTTCTGTCTGTTGCGGGAGTTCTTGCCTTAAACTGCCTATAGCGTCGAGGTTTGTCCTTTCCAGCGAGGAAAGGGCGCAACCATGACGCAGACGGAACCCGGCGGCATTGTCCCGGCGAACGATAACGGGCCGGTCGATCCTGACGCCAGGGCGCGGGTTGACGCACTGGTGTTTGCCCTGGTGGCAGCGCTGGGCCGCCAGATCGCCCGTGAAGAATTCGCCCGCCGGAAACACGGACGGGCCGCCAACGACAACCTTCCTCTTCCCGGCTTTCGTCCGGGCGGGAAGGACAGGCCGGAAAGGGAAGAGTGAATGACCCGCGTAGCTCTTTATGCCCGCTATTCGTCCGATAATCAGAGCGGGGCCTCCATAGAGGACCAGTTGCGGCTGTGCGATGAAATGGCCGTCCGCGAGGGCTGGCCCGTCGTGCAGACCTATCGGGACGCGGCGATCTCCGGGGCCAGCATGATCCTGCGGCCCGGCATTCAGGCTGTGCTTGAAGACGCCCGGAATGGCGCGTTCGATGTGCTGCTGGCGGAAGCGCTGGACCGCATCTCGCGCGATCAGGCCGATGTCGCCACCCTGTTCAAGCATCTGCGTTTCGCGGGGGTGAAGATCGTCACTTTGGCCGAAGGGGAAATCTCGGAACTGCATGTCGGCCTCAAGGGCACCATGAACGCGCTGTTTCTCAAAGACCTCGCTATGAAGACGCATCGCGGGCTGCGCGGTCGTGTCGAGAAGGGGCGGTCTGGTGGTGGCCTCTGCTACGGCTATGACGTGGTGAAGCGTCTGGACGCCAATGGCGATCCCGTCACCGGAGAACGTAGCATCAACGAACCCGAGGCCGAAATCGTCCGTCGCATTTTCCGGGAGTTCGCTTCCGGCAAGGGACCGAAGAGCATTGCCCGCGACCTGAACGCGGACGGCATCGCGGGACCGCTGGGCCGGTCATGGGGCGGAACCACGATCAGGGGGCACGCCTCGCGCGGGACGGGGATTATCAATAACGAGCTTTACGCGGGTGTGCTGGCGTGGAACCGGCTGCGCTACATCAAAGACCCCAACACCGGCAAGCGGGTGTCACGCGTCAATCCCGAGGATCAGTGGATCAGGACCGAAGTTCCGCACCTGCGCATCGTCCCTGATGATCTGTGGCAGGGCGTGAAAATCCAGCAGGAAAAGATCGCCCGGACGATGGCGGCGCGTGAGGCCGCTAACGATGACGGCAAGGCGCACGCGCGGCGCATCCACGCCGGAAAGCGGCCCGCCTCGTTGCTGTCCGGGCTGATGACCTGTGGTGTCTGTGGCGGCAAGGTGGGGATCATCGTCAACAGCCGGTTCGGCTGTCTCAACCATCATCGCGGGATGCTGTGCGCCAATAACCGTACCATCCGCAAGGACGTGATCGAAGCCCGCGTGTTGTCGGGCCTGACGGAGCGTATGGCGTCGCCCGACGCCGTGGCGAAAGCCGTCAAAGCCTATCACGAGGAAAACAACCGGCTGAACCACGCGCGCCGGGCGCAGGCAGCAGCGGACCGCAAGGCGCTGGACAGGATCGAGCGGAGCGTGGCGGGCATCCTGCGGGCGATTGAGGACGGGATGTATCAGCCCGTCATGAAGGCGCGAATGCAGGAGCTTGACCGCCAGAAGGCCGACATCATGGGTCGCATGGCCGACATCCCGGCGGACCTGCCGGATGTGAACCCCAACGTGTCGGAGCTTTACCGGACGAAAACCGCGCGACTGGTCGAGGCTGTGAACGACCCGGAAGGGGGCAGGGAGGTGGCGCAGGCCATTCGTGCCCTGATTGGTGGCGTTGTGCTGACGCCCGGCCCGAACCGGGGCGAGGTTCACGCGAGCCTACGCGGCGAACTGGTGGCGATCCTCGATCTGGCGAACGGGAGCGCGGCCCGTCGTACCCAAGGCGCTAATGGCGCAAAGCCGGAATATTCCGCCCTTATGACAAAGGCCATTGCCAGTCCCCGCAACAAAAATTACTAAACAAAATCAATGACATAAAAGACGGCGCAAGCCGCCTTTCTGCGTTCCAGAGTACCAACTGGAATCATATAGGAATCAAACGGAAGCGAATTCACGCGTAGTTCCGGAGCGCGTGGGGTGTGGCGCGAGAGGGTCGGGAAAGGCAAGAATCGGCATCAGTGAATCTGATTTCAGAGCCGATCGCGTTGGATCACCCTTCATCGGGGAGCATTTTTTCCAAACTTATAGTCACGGCTGCCTCAGCATGGATCGATGTGGTGTCATAGAATGGCACCGGGCTGTCGTCAGGAGCGATCAGAAGCATGATTTCAGTGCAGCCCAGAATGATCGCTTCCGCCCCACGACGTTGCAGCCGTTCGATGATGGCGCGATAGGCTCGGCGTGAATCCGGCAGGACACGCCCCCGCACCAGTTCCTCGTAGATTACCTGATGGATGGTTCGGCGAACGTCTTCGTCCGGAACAAGCACGTCGAGATCATGTCGCTCCGTCAGGCGTCCCTTGTAGAAACTCTGTTCCATCGTGAAAGCCGTGCCCAGCAGCCCCACCCTGCGCAGTCCGTCCGCTCGGATGCGTGCGGCGGTCGGGTCGGCAATGTGCAGCAAGGGGATATCGATCGCCGCCTGCACGTTGTCTGCCATGCGATGCATGGTGTTCGTGCAGATCATGACGAAATCCGCGCCGCCACGTTCGAGCCGACGTGCGGCCTCGATCATCCGGTCCGTGGCGTCGTCCCAGCGATCCGCGCGCTGCAGATTTTCGATTTCGGCGAAATCGAACGACCACATCAGGCACCGGGCGGAATGGAGCCCACCCAGCCGCCGGCGCACGCCTTCATTGATGAGGCGATAATAGACGGCGGAGCTTTCCCAACTCATGCCGCCGATGAGGCCAATCGTTTTCATCGTGTCGCGGCCTCCTGTACCAGAGGGTAAAGCGACGCCACCAGCAGCAGCGCCATACCGATATTGAAACCGCGCAGGATCGCGGGGCGTGTCAGCCACCGCCGCATGCTGGCGCCGAAGCCGGCCCAGAGGCTGACGGTCGGCAGATTGATCGCCCCGCAGATCAGGCAGGCGACCAGCAGGTTGAACAGGAAGTCCTGGCGAGGCGTGTAGGCGGAGACGATACCAACCGACATGACCCATGCCTTCGGGTTGACCCACTGAAAGCCGACCGCCTGAAGAAAACCGATCGGTCGCGCGCCGCTGATCGACGACGCGCTCGTACCTGATGTCGCGATCTTCCAGGCGAGCCACAACAGGTACAGCGCGCTGACATATTTCAGCACCACGTAGAGCAAAGGGAGCCGGTCGAAGAGGCCGCCCAGCCCGACGCCAACCAGAGCGATCATGAAGACGAACCCGATACAGACGCCCAGCATGTGTGGTACCGTCCGCCGGAATCCATGATTGAGCCCCGATGCTGCGAGCATCGTGTTGTTAGGACCCGGCGTAATCATTGCCACGAGCGCGAACACAGCCAGAGGTCCGAAACTGTTCCAGATGGCCGGCATCGGCGAGTCTCCGTTTGCGCCAGTGGGAGCAACTGCACTATTGCCGATTCAGCCGGAACAGAACCGGTACAGTTAAGCCAAATTCTTGCAAACTGTTCTGGAGGTTCGACCGTGCCAGTTGATCGCAGCCGCCAATCCGCGTTGATGCCGCGCTGGCAACCCGTCCGCGATGGCGACCGGACGCTGGTCGCCCAGCTTGAGGACGAGATCGCCGGCCGCATCGCCGATCATGTCCTGCGCCCCGGCAGTCGCCTCCCGTCGGTCCGGCGGATGGCGGAAGCCGCCAGCATCAGCCGCTTCACCGTCATAGAGGCGTACGAGCGGCTGGTGGCGCGTGGCCTCGTTGAACCGCGTCACGGGTCCGGCTATTTCGTGCGAACGCGCGCCGAGGCGCCCTTTGTCGCCGATGCGGCGTCGGTCGCTTGCCCGCCACCCTCCCGCCTTGACGTGGCCTGGCTGCTGCGTGGCATGTTCGGCAACGGCTCTCCCGTGGAGATTCCGGCCGGTGCCGGCCTTTTGCCGACGGGTTGGCTGGATGCGGGGCTTGTTAATGCCGCCATTCGTGCGGTGGGTCGCACGGCGGATGACGCGTTTCTCAGCTATGGGGACCCGCGCGGCTATACGCAATTGCGCGCGCAACTGGCATCCATTCTCCAAAGCCAGGGGATCGCGGCGCACCCGGATCAGCATCTGATGACGACGGCCGGGGTAACACAGGGGCTGGATCTGATCCTTCGTCTGCTTGTGCAACCGGGCGATACGGTTTTGGTGGAGGACCCCGGCTGGTTCCTGATCTTTGGGCGGCTTGCGGCCTATGGCACGCGGATCGTCGGCGTGCCGCGCGGTCCGGAAGGGCCAGATATGGAGGCGCTTGACCGGCTGGCGGCCACGTATAGGCCCAAGCTGTTCCTGATCAACAGCGCCGTGCATAATCCAACGGGCCATACGCTCATGGCGTCCGCAGCGTATGACGTGCTGCGACTGGCGGAAAAACATGATTTCCTGATCATCGAAGATGATACCTATGCGGACTTTCATCCGGGTGCCCCGATCCGGCTTGCCGCCCTGGATCGGCTGCGGCGTGTCATTCTTGTCGGCGGCTTTGCCAAGACGCTGGCGGCGGGGCTGCGGGTCGGCATGCTGGCCGCATCGCCGGACCTGATCGCGCGCCTGACCGACCTGAAGCTTCTTGTGGGCCTGACGACCCCGAACCTGGGGGAAAGCGTCGTGCATCATCTTCTGCGCGAGGGTCATTACATGCGGCATCTTGCCCGCGTCCGCCAGCGCGTTGACGAAGCCCGGCATCGCTGCATCGAGGCCCTGACCGAATGCGGCCTGACGTTGCCGCATCTGCCGTATGCCGGCATGTTCGTCTGGGCCGATTGCGGGCGGGATTCAGAAGGCGTGGCGCGCCATGCCTCGGAGCACGGCGTCCTGCTGGCGCCGGGCTCCCTGTTCTCTCCGACACAGGCCCCATCGACCATGCTGCGTTTTACCGTGAGTATCGCGGATACGCCGAAACTGTGGCCGGTGCTGAGGACTGTCCTTATGCGAGAAACAGATGGCGCCTGGCCGATGTGACCGATATTGGGGCTGCACCGGAGAACGGTCGTGACCATGCGGTGGCGTGAAAAAGTGAGTTAAATCTGTCGTTTGTGCTCGCAACCATCTCGGATTGCGGATTCCTCAATTTGAGAATCAATCCTGCCTCAGTAACCGTGAATTCCTTTTTTGAATACAGACGCTTAGGCCGCCATAAGGACGGTCTTTTGCGTTTCTATACCCACAACTGGAATCATATAGGAAACAGTCGGGAGAGAATTCCTGCGTAGCAGGCGCGCGCGCGGAGTGTGGCGCGAGAGGGCTGAGAAGGGCGCGAATCGGATGTGACCTCTTCTACAGGAGGTTCGACCCGAGATCGGACTTTGAAACGGAATCGACGATAAAATCTGTCACGGTGCGGATCGATGCCGCGTGTTTCAGATCTGCGTGGACGACGAGCCAGATTTCCCTTGAAAACGCATCGCCGTCGAAAGGCAGGCGTTCCAGGGCCGGGTCAGTATCGCCGAGGAAGCACGGCAAGCCGGCAACGCCAATACCTGTGCGTGCTGCGACGTGTTGACTGGTGATGTCGCTGACTTCGCAGACGATAGGACGTGATCCAGCCACCGCCAGAAGCCAATGTTGGTGCGGCATATCGGCATATTGCGCGTCATAGGCGATGAATTCCCACGCCGCCGGTTGATGGCGGCAGGCGTAGTCGCGGCTCGCATAGAGTGCGAACGTCATGACTCCAAGCCTACGCGTCACGCTACTGGCCTCTGTGGGACGAGACAGACGCACCGCGATATCGGCTTCTCGGCGGCTTAACGAAACCTGTTGAGCCTGACTGGCAATGGAAAGCTGGATGTGAGGATGCCGCTTGTGGAATGTAAGAACCTGCCTGGCGAAGAAGTTGGTCGCGAGTACCGGTGGCGCGCTGACAGTGACCTTGCCGATGAAAGGCGATTGCGCGGCATGAACGGCTCTCTCTATCGCGAAGGCGCTTGCCTCCATTTGTGACGCAAGCCGGAAGATCTGCTCTCCCGTCAGCGTCAACCGGCATGATCGCGGCAGACGATCGATGAGTCTGACCTGCAATGCCGTTTCGAATGCCGTCAGTCGGCGGCTGACCGTTGCGTGGTCGACCTTCAAACGGCGCGCCGCACCGGACAATGTTCCTGTCTGGGCGACGGCGAGAAAATGACGGAGGTCTTCCCAATCGAACATCTGTGCGTTTTTCCCAGTATGGATGAGAATTATATAGAATTTACGCACCGAGTGTCGATCCCTGATGGTGTTCACACACTGGGCAGGGAATAGGTCTTCATGTTTCGCGTATCGATTGGGCAGTCCAGGCTTGTGCAGGTGGCGTCATGCCTTGGTTTTGTGGTCGTTCTGATGGATGTCAGCGTCGTCAATGTGGCGCTGGAAGCGTTGCGCGCCGCCTTTCGGGCCGACATGAGCGGTCTGCAATGGGTCGTCAACGCCTATACGCTGGCGTTCGCGGCACTTCTGCTGACTGGCGGGGCGCTCGGGGATCGGCTCGGCGCCCGGCGTGTCTTTATGGCTGGGTTTTCGCTGTTCACACTCGCATCGCTTGGATGCGGTCTCGCTTCTGACTTACGGGCACTGATTTTAGCCAGATTCCTGCAAGGAATCGGGGCCGCACTCTTGGTTCCGAATTCGCTCTCCTTGCTGCGTCAGGTCTTTCACGACCCCGAAGAACGCAATCGGGCGGTGGGATGGTGGGGCGCGGGCGGTGGAATCGCGCTCGCCGCAGGGCCGGTCGTGGGTGGGTTTCTGATCGCTGTAGCTGGTTGGCGCGCAATCTTTCTTGTCAATCTGCCGATCGGTATGCTTGGTCTATGGCTGACCGCGCGTTATGCGCCGACCTCTCCGAAACATCCCAATCATGGGCTTGATCTCGCCGGTCAGATCACGGCTGCTTTTGCACTCGCGGGCCTGACAATGGCTTTGACGGAAGCGAGTGTCCGTGGCTGGACTGACCCGGTTATCGTTGCGGGTCTTGTTGCGGCAATGTTGCTCGGAGTGCTGTTTCTCTGGCTGGAAATTGGTCATCCATCCGCGATGCTGCCTTTGGTCCTGTTCCGAGACAGGACGCTCCGGAGCGCCACGGCGATCGGTTTGATCGCCAATCTCGCATTTTATGGCGGCGTCTTCATTCTGAGCCTTTATTTTCAGGCAGTCCGGCACTATTCGCCGCAGAGGACCGGATTGGCCTTTTTGCCGATGATGGCCACGCTGGTGATCATGAATGTCATTGCCGGTCGGGTCGTCGGTCGCATTGGCCCGCGTCGTCTGACGGCGATTGGCATGAGCATATCGGCGCTCGGCTATGGCCTCCTGCTGCCGGTGTCGGCGGCGGGTTCCTATTGGTTGCTCGCTGTTCCCATGCTGCTGGCAGGTGGCGGCATTGCGCTGACCATTCCCACGATCACCAACGCGACGTTGACGTCCGTTCCCCATGTCCAGGCCGGGATCGCGTCCGGACTTTTGAATTCCGCGCGGCAGGTGGGCGGTATGATTGGAGTGGCTATCTTCGGATATTTCGTTCGTTCACAAGAGACAGTTCTGTTCATGAGGGGGATGCATACGGCGATTATTTTCACGGTCGCTCTACTGATTCTCGGAACAGTCATTGGTCTCGCCGGTATTCGGTCAGTTTCTGGCCAAAGCACAGAAAGGAAGAACCTCCATAGTATGCAGAGAAATGCAAACGTTGCCGAGGGCTGATCCGCGTGATTGCCAACAAGCGATGTGGATGTATTTGCTAATATCTGAATCTTCTCTGTGTTGAGTCGATGTCACGTAATTGTCGTGTTTACGGATTCAACTTCTTCGATCTTTGGTGTTTGATCGCAGCCTGCGTCGGGCGGCCCTGGCCTTGGAGGTGGATCCGCACGCCCGCGTTCCAGCCGGTTCAGCGTGCTCTTGCCTGCCAGTGTCGCCAGGACCGGATCATGCCGAAGTTGATCGTGATCGATCAGATCCTCATACCCAAGCGCAATCCCCGCCACGCGCTGGAGCACCAGGGAACGAACGTCATGCGCGACACTCTGTTTGCATCGGGGTTCCGGTCTCGCTCGCGGATTTTCCTTTTTCAACAAGAGCGTTCGCCGATTTCTGAGCCCGATGTGCCTGCTCGTGTGAGATATGCGGGATCGTTGGCCGCGTCCCGACTGGTGGTCCTCGGATGACGGGCAGGTCATCCCGCCGGTGACGGGGTCAATGCTGGTGGTTTTGGCCCCCCGGTCGCCCAATCAAGGAGTTCGACGGTATGGACGACCGGCAGGCCCGTTCCGCTGGCGATCTGCGTTATGCAGCCAATATTGCCGGCCGCGATGAAATCCGGCGCGGTGCTCTCGATATTGACGACCTTGCGATCGCGCAGGCGGGTCGCGATGTCTGGCTGCAACAGATTATATGTTCCCGCCGAACCGCAGCAGAGATGGGGTTCGGGGGGCTCGACGACATCGAAGCCGGCCTCTTGCAACAACTGTTTCGGCTGCTGCATGATCCGCTGGCCGTGTTGCAGCGAACAGGCGCTGTGGTAGGCGACCCGGTGCTTCATGGGCTGGACGGGGGGCAGCAGGCCGATTTCGCTCATGATCTCGGTCATGTCGCGGGCCAGCGCCGAAATGCGTCGTGCGGGCTCGGCGAGTTCCGCATCTTCCCGAAACATGAAGCCGTAATCCTTGACGGTCGTGCCGCAACCCGAAGCGTTGATGACGATCGCATCGAGGCCGTCCGCCTCGATCTCCCTGGTCCAGGCCAGGATGTTGGCGCGCGCGAAGGCGCGACCGTCCTGGCCGAGATGGTGGGTGAGGGCGCCGCAGCAGCCAGCCCCCCTGGCCACCACGACCTCGCAGCCATGGCGCGTCAGCAGGCGGATCGTCGCCTCGTTGATCTGTGGGGCGACCACCTGCTGGGCGCAGCCGTTGAGAAGGGCCACCCGCCGGACCCGTGGTGCTTCCGTCGGGAATGACTGCGGCCGGTCGACGGGCGATGGCGGAGGCACCCGGGAGGGCGCCAGGCGCAGGCTTGCCGCCAGCCGGGCTGGCAGGACAGGCGCGAACGGCCTGGCGAGCTTCGTCGCGCGCAGCGCGAGGCGGAAAAGACCGGGCCGGGGCAGGACCGCGCCGAGCAGCCGGCGCAGAGTGCGGTCCATCCACGGTCGGCGATATGTCTTCTCGATATGGTCCCGCGCATGATCGACGAGGTGCATGTAGTTGACCCCCGAGGGGCAGGTCGTCATGCAGGCGAGGCAGGAGAGGCAGCGGTCAACATGCTTGACCACCTCCGTGGTGGCCGGCCGGTCATTTTCGAGCATGTCCTTGATCAGGTAGATGCGACCGCGTGGACTGTCCAACTCGTCGCCCAGCAATGTGTAGGTGGGACAGGTCGCCGTGCAGAAGCCGCAATGGACGCATGAGCGCAGAATCTTCTCGGATTCCCGGGTATTTGGATCTGCGAGCTGAGCTGGGGAAAAATTCGTCTGCATGGTGTTTATCGACCCTCCCACATGCGACCCGGATTAAGGATGCCGCCGGGGTCGAAGCCCTGTTTGATGCGGCACTGAAGCGCATCTATCGTCGCGCTGGCTGGCTCGAAGACGGGTGTCGTGGCGCGCAGCGCCTCCGGCGCGACCACGAGCATGGCGTGACCGCCGACCTGGCCCATCGCGGCGCGAATGATTGCCGCGCCGCCGTCGGGGCCGGCGTCCTCCGCATCGAGGTTCAGCCACACAAGTCCGCCGCCCCAGTCGAACAGCGTATCGGCGGAAGCCAGTCGGGCACGTATCGCCTGTACGACGGCGCCGGCCCTGGCGGGCGTGGGACAGAGCCGCCATAAATAGCGCTCCCGCCCCGCGACCAGGGACTCTACGGAGGCGATTTCCGTCCACAGTCGTTCGCTCGCGGCTGCGTCGAGACGGTCGCCATGACCAAGCAGCTTCTCAAGTTCGGCGGCGCGGTAGATCACTGAGGGCGCCGGGCCTTCAAGACGCAGCGCGGTCGCGCCGCCGAGGCCGTTCGCCACCGCATCGACGCTGGAGCGGCGGGCGGCCGGGCTGGGCAGGTGTGCCGCGCCCGAAACCTCGTGAGGTGTGTTGAGAGCCCGCAGCATGGTCGGGATCGCGATGTCGTCGGCCAGCCCGTGCAGAAGCAGGGTACAGGAGGTCTCGGGCTTCGGCATGACCTTCAGTGTGACCTCGGTCAGCAGAGACAGCGTGCCGAAAGCGCCGGCCTGCAACTTGCACATATCGTAACCAGTGACGTTCTTGACGACTTTCCCGCCGGCCTTCCAGGCGTCCCCACGCCCGTTGATGGCGGCGAAACCGAGGAAGAAATCGCGCGCCGCCCCGGCGCGCAGGCGTCGCGGGCCGGAGAGATTGCAGGCCAGCACGCCGCCCAGTGTCGGCTCGGCATTGCTTGCGAGCAGTTTGCGCCAGTCGGGTGGCTCGAATGCCAGCATCTGCTGCTGGTCCGCCAACTGGCGCTGGATGTCCGCCATCGGGGTGCCGGCCCTGGCGGTCATGACGAGTTCCGCCGGCTCGTAATCGACGATGCCGCTGAGCCTGGAGACGTCGAGCTGATGGTCGGTCCGTGGCGGCCGCCCGAGTGCGCGCTTGCTGCCGCCGGCGACGATTTCGAGCGGATGGTTTTCCGCCATCGCCCAGCCAATCATGTCTTGCGCCTCGGCGTCGTTCGATGGTCGAAGGACGATCATGGTCATCCCTCCTCAGAAGCGTGGCAGGTCGGGAAAACGCAGATTCCCGGCATGCACATGGACGCGGCCAAGCTCCGCGCAGCGGCAAAGCTGAGGAAATACCTTGCCCGGATTAAGCAGGCTTTCAGAATCGAAAGCGCATTTCAGCCGGGTTTGCTGATCGAGGTCGCTGTCGTTGAACATCGTGCCCATCAGGTCGCGTTTCTCGACGCCGACCCCGTGTTCTCCGGTCAGCACGCCCCCGACCTCGACACAGAGCCGAAGGATGTCGTTGCCGAAATCCTCGGCGCGCTGCAATTCGCCCGGCCGATTGGCGTCATAGAGGATGAGCGGATGCAGATTGCCGTCGCCGGCATGAAAGACGTTTGCGACGCGCAGTTTATATTTCGCCTCCATCTCTTCCATGCGTTGCAGCACAGTGCCGATCTGCCGGCGTGGGATCGTCCCGTCCATGCAATAATAATCGGGCGAAAGCCGGCCGACGGCGGGAAATGCCGCCTTCCTGCCGGCCCAGAACAGCAGCCGTTCCGCCTCGGACTGGCTGGCGCGGCAGCTTGTCGCGCCGTGCCGGCTGGCGATCGCCTCGACCGCCGCGATGAGATGGTCGATTTCGGCCGCGCAACCGTCGAGTTCGATGATGAGCAATGCCGCCGCATCGAGCGGATAACCCGCGTGGACGAAGGCTTCGGCCGCCTCGATCGCCAGGTGATCCATCATTTCCATGCCGCCGGGAATGATGCCGGTGGCGATTACCTCGGCAACGCAGTGGCCAGCGCCCTCGATGGTTGCGAAACCGATCATCAGGGCGCGGGCGCCCGGCGGCTTCGGCAGGATGCGCACCGTGATCTCGGTCACGACGCCGAGCATGCCTTCCGACCCGACGAGGACGCCGAGCAGATCATAGCCCGATGCATCGAAATGCTTGCCGCCGAGGCGAATGATCTCGCCGTCCATCATCACCAGTTCGACACCGAGGACGTTGTTGGTGGTCAGGCCGTATTTCAGACAATGCACGCCGCCGGAATTCTCCGCGACGTTCCCGCCGATCGTGCAGGCGATCTGGCTTGAGGGATCGGGGGCGTAATAGAGACCCTGTGCCTGCACGGCCTGGGAAATGCCGAGATTGGTCACGCCCGGCTGCACCACGATGCAGCGGTTTTCGACATCAATCTCGAGAATGCGTTTGAACTTGCCCAGTCCGAGCAGAATGCCGTCCTGTAGCGGCAGCGCGCCGCCGGACAGGGAGGTGCCGGCGCCGCGCGGCACGACCTTGATCCGATTGGCATGGCAATAGCGCAGAATTTCGGAGACCTGTGCCGTTGTCTCCGGCAGGACCACCACCATCGGAAGCTGGCGGTAGGCGGTGAGGCCATCACATTCAAAGGCGCGGCGTTCGGACGCGCTGTCGATGACACCTTCGCCGGGCACGATGCGCCGGAGCGCATCGACGATTTCGGAACGACGGGCCAGCACGGCCTCGTCGGGAGCGGGCATCCTGATCATCGTCCGACTCCCAGGGTTGGAATGATCCAGGGAAACAGGAACTGCTGTCCCGCGACGATGATGCTGAGTGCGAGCGTCACGATGATGCTATGCCAGAAGGTGCGCGCGAAAACGACACCTTCCTGCCCCTTCAGCCGGGTGACCGCGACGCCGGTCGCTATGTTCTGCGGCGAGACCATCTTGCCCATGACGCCGCCCGAGGAGTTGGTCGCGGCGAACAGGACCGGATCGAAATGGAGCTGATGGGCAGCGACGACCTGCAGATTGCCGAACAGCGCGTTGCCGGACGTGTCGCTGCCTGAGAGCAGGACGGCAACCCAGCCCAGGAAGGGTGAGAGGAAGACGAACAGATGGCCGGTGGACGCCACCGCCTTGCCGAGTGTGTAGGCCATTCCGGAATAATTCATCAGATAGGCCAGACCGATGATCAGCATCACGGTGATGACGGCGAGCCACGCCTGACGCAGGGTCTGGCCGATGCAGGCGATGAAATCGGCCAAGGACAGTCTGACGATCAGGGTGGTGATGAGGGCGGAGATCAGGATTGCTGTACCGGTCGTCAGTGGCTGGAATACCCACACGGCGGCGTAGGGCCTGCTGTCGTAGAGCGTGATCGCGATCGCATTGTCGAGGCCCGGCCAATGGATCTTCTGCTCACCGACCAGGAAAACGCCGAAATGCGTCCAGAGGATCACGACGGCGGAGGCGATCAGCCAGGGCAGCCATCCCTGCCAGGACGCGACGGTGCGCGTCGGGGCCTGCACATTCAGGATCGAGGCGTCGATGGCGAATTCCGGGTCCGGTGCCGGACGCCATGTCCTGAGGAATATCAGGGTGGCGCCGAGCGAGCCGAGCGCGGAGAGCACGTCGGTCAGGGCGTAGTCGAGATAGTTCGACGACACGAACTGCGAAAGGGCGAAGCTGCCGCCGGCGACGAGAAGAAGTGGCCAGAGCGCCCGCAGGGAACGCCTGCCGCCATAGAGGGCCATCACATAGAAGGGCAGGGCAATGGCGATAAACGGCAATTGCCGCCCGATCATGGCCGCGAGCGTGTGAGCCGGGAGCCCCGTAACGGCTCCGAGTACGGTCACGGGTACGCCGAGCGCGCCAAAGGCGACGGGCGCGGTGTTGAAGATGAGCACGAACACCAACGCTTCGAGCGCGGGGAAACCGACAAGGATCAGGAGCGAGCTTGTGATCGCCACCGGCGTGCCGAAACCCGAGACGCCTTCGAGAAGGGCACCGAAGCAGAAGCCGATGACGACGAGCACGACGCGCCGGTCATTGGGAAGGTTCGTGAGCAGCCAGGCGCGGAACGCATCGAAGCGGCCCGACTTGACTGCGATGTTGTAGAGAAGGAGCGCGCTGAGCACGATCCACATCACCGGCCACAAGGCGAAGACGGCGCCATTGAGCACGGCATCGGCGGCAAGTCCCACAGGCATCCGCCAGACCGCGACTGCCGCGATCAGGCCGATGGCCAGCCCCGCAAGCGCGGCCTCCCAGGCGGGCCGGCGCAAGATGCCGAGAAGGATCAGCACGGCGAGAACCGGTAGGACCGCGACGATGAAGGATAGGCCCAGGCTGCCGCCGACAGGCGCCAGAATTTGCTGGAACACGGAGGTCTCTCCCTTTGAACATTTCTTTTCCCGTCGGGGAGGCGTTGCCTCACTCGCGGTCGCGTTCTTGTTTCAAGAGATTTTTGGTGCCGATGATGTCGAATGATGTTGATGCGGTGATGGTGACGACATTGCCCACGCGCGGACGGTCTTCGATGCGGCCGCTTTCATCGGCCAGCCGGGTTGCTCCGGTAAATTGCGACTGTGGGCGACCGATGTCGCGGTGATTCAATCGGGCTCGCGTATCGGTGAAAGCCGCACCCTATGCGCACGTCGTTTTCTCGCCGATCTCGTGACAGGCGAGGCGTTCCAGCACGCGCACCATGCCGGAATGGTCCCAGGCTTCTCCGCCCGCCGCAACCGCCGCATTGAAAAGTTCCTGGCAGGTTGCCGTATTGGGCAGACTGACACCGAGGCTGCGGGCGCCCTGCAAGGCGAGATTGAGATCCTTCTGGTGCAGCGCGATGCGGAAACCCGGCGCGAAGTTCCGCTTCACCATGCGTTCGCCGTGCACTTCCAGGATACGGGAACTGGCGAAGCCGCCCATCAGTGCCTGGCGGACGCGCGCCGGGTCGGCGCCGGCCTTGGAGGCGAACAGGAGGGCCTCGCCCACGGCTTCGATGGTCAGGGCGACGATGATCTGGTTGGCAACCTTGGTGGTCTGGCCGTCACCATTTCCGCCGACCAGGGTAATGTTCTTTCCCATGCGTTCAAAAATCGGCTTCACTGTTTCAAATGCGGCATCCGGGCCTCCCACCATGATGGTGAGGCTCGCGGCTTTCGCTCCGACATCGCCGCCCGAGACCGGGGCATCGAGATAATCGCAGCCAAGCGCGTTGATGCGCCGGGCGAACGCCTTCGTCGCGATCGGCGAGATGCTGCTCATGTCCACCACGATCTTGCCGGGCGTGAGCCCCTCGGCGACGCCGTCGGGGCCGAACAGAACCTCTTCCACGTCGGGCGTATCGGGGACCATGGTGATGATGATGTCGGCCTGGCGGGCGACCTCGCTGCCGCTGCGACAGGCGCGGGCGCCCTTGTCGAGCAGTTCCTGCGGCGGGGTTCCGGTGTTTCGGATAAAAAGAGTATGGCCCGCGGTGACAAGATGGTCGGCCATGGGACGACCCATGATGCCAAGTCCGATGAATCCGATTTTACTCATGATCTTTTCCCGATTTTCAGGAGACATGCGACAGTGACGCGGCTGCGGGGGGCGGCGCGTCGGGTCGGAGCCAGTCCAGACCGGCCGTCGTCGTGGTCAGCGGCTTGTATTCGCAGCCGATCCAGCCGGTATAGCCGAGCCTGTCGATGTGCCGGAACAGGAAGCCGTAATTGATTTCGCCGGTGCCCGGCTCGTGGCGGCCAGGATTGTCGGCGAGCTGGATATGGCCGATGCGGGCGAAATGGGTCTCGATGGTGCGGGCAAGATCGCCCTCCATCACCTGTGCGTGATAAATGTCGTATTGCAGCTTGAGGTTCGCCGAGCCGACGGCCGCGATGATCTCCAGCGCGGGTGCCGTGCGGTCAACGAGAAAGCCGGGAATGTCCCGGCTGTTGACCGGTTCGAGCAGCAGGCCAATGCTGGCGGCCTCAAGCTTCTCTGCCGCATAACGCAGATTGTCGATCAGCGTTGCGCGGGCGGCCTCCGCCGGAACGCCGGTGGGCAGAATCCCGGCGAGGCAATTCACCTGGGGGCAGGATAGAGCCGTTGCATAGGCGATCGCACGATCGACGCCTGCCCGGAAGTCGGCTGTCCGGTCGGGATGGCAGCCGATGCCGCGCTCGCCAGCGCCCCAGTCGCCTGCCGGCAGGTTATGCAGGACAAGGCGCAGCCGATGCTTTTTCAGCAGGGCGGCGAGTTCCTGTTTGTCGAAATCATAGGGAAACAGGAATTCGACGGCCTCGAAGCCCGCCGCCCTGGCGGCGGCGAAGCGTTCGAGGAATGGCAGTTCGGTAAACAGCATGGTGAGGTTGGCGGCGAATTGAGGCATGAGACCCTCCCTGTTCACGAGAATCGTTCTTGTTCGGCGGAGGCGCGGAAGCCGGCTGTCGGCGGCCTAACGCACGTTCGAGGGCACGGGCTCCGCGACGCCGCGCTTATCTTCGCTTTCCCGGATCGACAGGTCGGGGTCGAGGCAGAGGATCTCCTCGAACTCGTTGACGCTGTCGATCTCTGTGCCCATGGCGATGTTGGTGACCCGCTCCAGGATGAATTCGAGCACGACAGGAACCTGATATTCGGCCATCAGTTCCTGGGCCCTGGCGAAGGCCGCCTTGAATTCATTCGCGGATTTGACGCGGAGTCCCTTGCAGCCGAGCCCTTCGGCAACGGCCACATGATCGACGCCGTAGCCGGGTACGGCGTCGCCTTCCGGCTTGGCGTTGATGTTTTCAAAGGCGAGGCTGACCTCGAAATCCATCTGGAAGGCGCGCTGGGCCTGCCGGATCAGGCCGAGATAGGAATTGTTCACGACAATATGCAGGAAGGGCAGCTTGTGCTGCGCCCCCACTGCCAGTTCCTCGATCATGAACTGGAAATCGTAGTCGCCGGAGAGCGCCACGATCTTCTTGTCGGGGTCGGCGGCGCGGACGCCGAGCGCGGCGGGCAGGGTCCAGCCCAGCGGCCCGGCCTGGCCGGAATTGATCCAGTTGCGCGGATTGTAAACGTGCAGGAACTGCGCGCCGGCGATCTGGGACAGGCCGATGGTCGTGACGTAGCAGGTATCGCGGTCCAGGATGTCGTTCATTTCCTGATAGACCCGCTGGGGTTTCAACGGCACCTGATCGAAATGGCTCCGGCGGAGCATGCTGTTCTTGCGGTGCAGGCATTGTTCGGCCCAACTGGCGCGGTCCTTGAGCGAACCATCCGCCTGCATCTCGCGGGCGACCTCGATGAACAGTTCGAGTGCGGCGCGGGCGTCGGAGACGATGCCGAAATCCGGCCCGAACACCCGGCCGATCTGCGTCGGTTCGATGTCGACATGCACGAAGGTTCGGCCTTTCGTGTAAACCTCGACGGACCCGGTATGGCGGTTGGCCCATCGGTTGCCGATGCCGAGCACGAAATCGGATTTCAGGAAGGTGGCGTTACCATAGCGGTGGCTGGTCTGAAGGCCGACCATGCCGGCCATCAGCGCGTGGTCGTCGGGGATCGTACCCCAACCCATCAGGGTCGGGATGACCGGTACGCCGGTGAGTTCGGCGAAGGTGACGAGAAGATCGCTGGCGTCGGCGCTGATGATGCCGCCGCCGGCGACGATCAGCGGCCGCTGCGATGCGTTGAGCATCTCGATGGCGCGCCGGGCCTGCTGCCGCGACGCGGCGGGTTTGTAGATCGGCAGCGGCTGGTAGGTCTCGATGTCGAACTCGATTTCGGCCATCTGCACGTCGATGGGCAGGTCGATCAGGACCGGGCCGGGACGACCCGAGCGCATCACATGAAAAGCCTGCTGGAAGACCATCGGGACCAGCGCCGGCTCGCGCACGCAGACCGCCCATTTCGCGACCGGCTTCGCGATGGATTCGATGTCGATCGCCTGGAAATCTTCCTTGTAGAGCCTCGCGCGGGGGGCCTGGCCCGTGATGCACAGAATGGGTACGGAATCGGCGGCCGCGGCGTAAATCCCCGTGATCATGTCGGTGCCGGCTGGTCCCGACGTGCCGATACAGACGCCGATATTGCCGGGCCGGGCGCGGGTGTAGCCGTCCGCCATGTGCGAGGCGCCCTCGACATGGCGTGCCAGAATATGACGGATCGTGCCGCGCCTGCGCAACGCGGCATAGAATGGGTTGATCGCGGCACCGGGCACGCCAAAGGCGGTTGCAATACCCTCCCGTTCCAGAACGAGGACAGCGGCGTCGACTGCGGTCATCTTGGGCACGTTACTCTCCCACGGCGTTTCGTTGTTGAACGCACTATGACAGGCCGGGATTTTTCGGTGGGATGATTTCCGCAATGTGGGAAAATAGAAAATAATCGTTATATTACAATATATTACATTATTCCGATACGATAAAATCAGGCTCTTTTTTCAGAAAAATGGAATTTTTTCCATATCGTGGGATAGAAGGCTCGCGTATCAATCATTTCAGGACGTTGAACGATACCGGCTCTGCCGGAGAGGGAGGGCGCCATGCCGCAGCGCACAGTCAGGAAGAGGGCTGCCCAACCGGGCCGGAACACAGCGACCTCACGCGGGAACGGCGATCAGGTTCAATCACTGATTCGTGCGTTGGGGCTGCTTAACCGGATCGCGGAAGCGCCCGATGGTGCTTCCCTGACCGATCTCGCACAGCAGGTCGGGCTACCCACTTCGACCGCGCATCGTTTGCTGACCACGCTGGAGCAGGAACGGTATGTGCGTTTCAATCATGAGCAGCGTCTGTGGACGGTGGGTGTCCAGGCGTTCGTAACGGGGTGTACCTTCACGAAAACGCGCAGCCTGGTCGCGCTCGCCCGGCCGCATATGCGCCATCTGATGGAGGAGGGGGGTGAAACCGTTAATCTCGCCATCGTGGACGAGGGGCAGGCGGTTTATCTGGCGCAGATCGAATGCAGCCAGATGATGCGTGTTTTCGCGCGGCCGGGAACCCGCGTACCGTTGCACTGCTCGGGCGTGGGAAAGGCGATACTCTCGGCAACGTCCGACAAATCCTTGTCCAGAATCCTGCATCAGCACGGGATGCCGCGCCTGACCGTCAAGACGATCACAGCACCGCTCCCCTTGCGCGAGGAACTCGAACGCGTGCGGGCCGTGGGGTATGCCGTCGACGACGAAGAGCATGCGGTGGGTCTGCGGTGCATTGCGGCGCCGATTTTTGACGAAACAGGCGATGTCGTCGCCGCCGTCTCCGCCTCCGGACCCATGGCCCGCATCGTCGAGGAAAGGATCGCGCCGCTTGGTGGGCTTGTTCTTGATGCCGCGCGGGCCATCTCGGCGGAAATGGGCGCGACATTGCGCTGAACCGTCCTGCGTCATGGGAGGGCGGGCGTGGGAGCCTGCTCCCCTCATGACGTGCATCATGCTGTCGAAACAGCCTTTGTAAAGTTGGGTGGTGAGGCAGGGTATTTCGCGGTCGAACCCGCCAGACCCCGCTTACTGTCCGGACGCTCGGAAGGCGCGGAGCCGATGGCCGTCCGGGTCCGTGATCAGGACATTGCGCCCGAAGCCCATATCCGTCGGGGGCTGGATGATCCTGTATCCGCGTTCGGCCCAGAGTGCATGGAGCGTATCGGGATCATCTGTCGTGAGGGTGATTTCACCATCCCGGCCCGGCGGTGTGACGGCATTCCGTTGCCAAAGGCCCAGATTGGCCCCGCCGGGCAGCGGGAAGAGGACGAAGCCGGGGGATTGCCGGACCGGTGCGACCCCGAGCAGTGCATGATAGAAGCGCGCACTGGTCGTGGGGTCGTCAACGTAGAGAATGGTGGACGCTGAGCGAAACATGAGCCGGTCTCCCGATTGTTGGAACGGCTTTTGCCTATCAGGCGCCTGTGACAGTTTCCGTCAGTAGGGCGTGTCGATCCCCGTGAGCGCGCGCCATTCGGCGAGCAGGATGCGCCGCCGTCTCGGATAACGCTCGCGGCCTGGGGTGACGGCCACGATGCGGTCCAGACGGAAATGCCGGAAATCGGCGCGCTTCTCGCACCATGCGGCCAGCACCTCGGCGGCTTCGAAGAAACCGATCGCAACGGGCCAGATCAGGCGTTCGGTCGTGTGCTCCTTCTTGTCCGTGTATCGCAGGTGCAATTTCGTCTCGTCGCGGATCGCCTGCCGGATGACCGCGAGGCAGGGCATCTCGTTCCGGCCGGCCGGTCCGGCGAGCATGCCGCTGGTTTCGACTTCTTCCCCGGGCGTATCGGGCAGGACAGCGGAAATCTTGGCGATTACATTGGCCGCCGCATGTTCCAGAATGTCGTCGCCCCGCTGGCGTACAAGGCGCAGGCCCAGAATCAATGCGTCCAGTTCGTCCCCGGTGAAGCGCAAGGGGGGCAGCAGGTAACCGGGCCGGAGCACGTAGCCGATGCCGGCCTCCCCTTCGATCGCGGCCCCCTGCGCGGTCAATGTCGCGATGTCCCGATAGACCGTGCGCACGGAGACACCCAGTTCGCCTGCGAGCGTGCCGGCCGTGACGGGATGACGGCGGCGGCGCAGGGCCTGAAGCAGGTCGAGCAGGCGACTGGCGCGGGACAGGGCGGTTTCCTCTCTGTGATGGTGGGCCGCCTGCCGCATGCTTGCTTCAGATGACGTGCTGTTTTTAGGCTGTCGGCTCGGTAAACGATAGGGAATGCTGAGGATATGATGGACGCGCGACGTGTGTGGCTTGCGGTTCTTTCGTCTTGCGCCGGGCTATTCGTCGCAGGCGTTCTGTCCGCTTCCGTGGTTCAAGCCGCGTCGGTACGGTCGTCCCAATGCCCGGTTTCGCAGCTCTCGCTCGGCTTCGATGACGAAGGGGGCGCATTCAACGGCATGTCGCAGAGCGGCACGCTGCTGGTGCTGCGGAATATCGGTCGCGCGCCGTGCCGGGTGCGGGCGCTGCCGCGCCTGCATTTTGAGGATACCGATGGTCGTGCAGTGGATGCGGTGCGCCGTGCGCCGCCTGGGATGCATCCTGGACCGGTCCTGTCATCGGTTCAGGTAATGCCCGGCGCGGCACTGACGGCGCGGCTGCATTGGGTCTCGGGTGACGTTTATGACGGTCACCATTGCATCTCGCCGGCCACTGCGGTGATTGACCTGCCCGGGGGCACGTTGCGGCAGTCCTTCGGGCGGCATATGTGCGCCCCGGCCGGTTCCGCGCGGTTCTTCGATCAGGCGCCGCTGCGGCCTGATACAGCACCCCCAGCGCAATAGGCCACAGGCCCCGTAGGCCGGGCGCGGATCGGTGCCGCGAGCGCGGTGGCTCAGGGCTGGGTTGCCCTGCGGGATTTGAAAGGGCGATGGAGAAAGGGCGCCGGGGCGTTGTTCGCGAAGTTATACGGACGAACAATGCCCCGGCGGCAGGCCGGGCCGCGATTGATCGCGCCCGGAGGGGGGATTGCCGGAGACGATCGTTTCAGGCTCCGCCGGCCTGAAACGATCGGTTGGGTGTTCCGGCGTTCCGGGTCGTGGTCAGTGCGAGAGGGCCGCCAGCCACGGGGTCAGGTCCGCCTGGGCGCGGGCCGCGATGGCGGCGTTGGCCGCGATCAGATCGGTGGCCTTGTGGGCCTCGATCCTGGCACCAGTCGATTCCGTGGCGGAGGAGTCGGCAGCCAATGCCTTCGAGACCTCGGGATTGATCGAGTACGACGCGATGGCCGGCAGCAGGGCGGATTGCGACCAGGGGGCCAGACGCGCGCGGATCTGCTTCTGCGTCTGCGGATCCTGCACCAGCGACCAGACGAGGTCGGGATTGTCGCTGGCGCTGGCGACGCGGGCGAGCGAGCGGGCGACGCGGCCGTTGGGAATGACGCCGCTATAGGCGATCTGCACGCTCTGGCGGATCAGCGCGGGATCATGCGCCCCGGCCATGGCGTTGAAGAAGCGCAGCTTGTCTTCGGTGCTGGTGGCCGCGTGCAGCTTCCTGACCAGGATGGCGTAGGTCGCGGCATCGGCATGCCGGCCGACGACCGAGGTGACGGGGTCGACCAGGCTGGGCGGCAGGCTGGCGGGGTTCTTCACGTAGGCGGCGAAGCGCTCCTGCGCGCCGCTGACGACCGCCGAGTCGTCGAACTGGCCCAGAGCCGAGATCACCTGCGGACGCAGCAGGGTATCGAGGAAGGATTCATCCGCGCGCGGCGTCCAGCCCAGGCGTGCCAGTTGCGGCCCCAGCAGGGCGCGGGCGAAGGCGTGGAAGGCGGGCCGCGACGGGCTGCCGCGCTCCATGGCGTCGAGATCCTTCAGGCGGCCGATCGTGTCCTGCCAGACGGCGATATTGTCCTCGTGCGTGGCCGGCAGGGCGGCAACCAGATTCAGCCAGGTCGAGAGCGGCGCCAGGCCGGCCTGGAACAGGGCGTACTGGTCGCCCAGCAGGTTGGCGCGATCCACGGGGCTCAACTGGCTGAAGACCTTGCCGAGTGCCGCCAGCGACGAGGCGTCATAGGCGACGCGGTAATAACCGTTCTCGCCCGGATTGGCCTTCAGCGCCAGGTCGCAGCCGGCGAAGGTCAGATGCGCCGGCTGTTCGGACGTCAGGATCACGCGCTGCGCGGTGACGCCCGGACCCGCGACGGTAACGGGGATGTTCCAGCGTGCGGGCAGCGGATGGGCGTCGCCGATGGAGAAGCGGCCCTCGGTCAGTGTCAGGGTCGTCTTGCCGGCTTCGCAGCGACGGCTCACGGTGACCAGCGGGATGCCCGGCTGCTCGGTGAAGCTGCGCGCGACCGTCGCCACGTCCTGATGCGAGACCTGCGACAGGGCGGCCCACAGGTCGGCGCTGGTGGTGTTGCCGTAGGCGTGGGCCTTCATGTAGGCGCGCATGCCGTCACGGAACACATCGGGACCCAGCCAGTCCTCGACCATGCGGATGACCTGCTCGCCTTTCTGGTAGCTGATCCGGTCGAAGGCGGTATTGGCCTCGCTGACGTCATGGATCACCTGCTGGATCGGATGGGTGGTCGGATGGGCATCCTGCGCCATCGCCTGCTCGCGATCGGCATGCTGGCGCGGCCACATCTGCCAGGTCGGGTTGAAATGGTCGGTGGCCTTGGTCTCCATCCAGGTGGCGAACCCTTCATTGAGCCAGATATTGTCCCACCAGCCCATCGTCACCAGGTCGCCCGACCATTGGTGGGCCATTTCATGCGCCACGACGATATAGACCGCTTCCTGAGTGGTCGGCGCGCTGGTCTTGGGATCGAACAGCAGGTCGTCGTCGATGAAGGTGATGGCGCCCCAGTTTTCCATCGCGCCGGCTTCGTAATTGCCGGGGATGGCGATCAGGTCCATCTTGGGCAACGGATAGTCGACGCCGAAATACTCATTGTAATAGGGCAGGATCTGCGACGCCGCGGTCAGGGCGTAGCGTCCTTTTTCCTGCTCGCCGGTGGGGGCGTAGACATTGATCGGCGTGTTGCCGCCCTTGCCGCTGACGGCCTTCATGTCGCCGGCCACCAGGGCCAGCAGATAGGTGGACATGCGGGGCGTCGTGCCGAAGACGACCTGTTTGGCATGCGCGCCGGCCGGCGTGGACGATTCGATCGGCATGTTGCTGATGGCGGTGAAGTCGGCAGGCAGGGTCGCCGTCAACTGGAACGTCGCCTTGAAGGCGGGCTCGTCCCAGCCGGGGAACATGCGGCGCGCATCCGCGACCTCGAACTGCGTCACCAGCATGCGGTGCTGCTTGCCGTTGGTGGTGCGGTAATCGTCGTAATAAATGCCGTTCGGCGTGGCGGGGATGGGGCCGCGATAAACGATCGCCAGCTTGTGCGCGCCCGTGGTCATGGGCTGCGGCAGGGTGAGCGTCGCGGTCTCGGCCTTGTCGTCCTGGGTGATTTTCGCCGGCGTGCCGTCGAGCGTTGCCGAGATCAGCGTCAGGCCCGCCTGGTTCAGCGTGATGCTGGCGGTGGGGGATGTGACATTGACGGCGATGTCTTCATGCCCCGTCAGGGCAAGGCGCTTCAGGTCGGTGACGATATTGATCCGGTAGGCGCTCGGCACAACGTCTTTCGGCAATTGTCCGGGTGCGTGCGCGAAATCGAAGGGGGCTTCGGCCAAGGCCGGCCGAGACAACAGGGCCGTACTCGCCAGCAGAAGCGTGGCGATGGCTGGTCTGAAATTCATATGGAAACTCCGGTTGTGAGGAACCAGCACATGGAATGGTCGGCAACGATTGTCCATCAGCGGGGGGATGGAGGCAAATCGCATGGGCTGTCGGACTAGCGTACGCGTGTCGCGACCAGACATGACCGGCGCATGCATACGGTGGACCTGTGACAATTGCTCGACGGTCAACGTCGTATGACGCCAGATTATCGTAGCGATAGAAAAAAGGCTGACCCCCAGTGTCGGAAGTCAGCCTTGAGACAGAAGGGACAGTTTGCTGCCATCCCTCATCTCTTCATTGCGTCACAGTTTGACGTTAACACCGAACTGGAAGGAGCGATAGATGATGCCCTTCTGAGACCATGAAGAATTGTAAAGGTAGGAGCCGTAGGTGGCGTAATCATAGGGCGCACGGAAGCCAAGCAGATTATAGACGTTGGCATAGACTGACCAACGAGGGCTGATCTGATAATTCACGGTCAGATCGACATCCCAATAGTTCTTAACATGGCATTGGGTGGAAGGTATCTGAGCCGCGCCCGTCAGAAGGCCGCAACTGGTGGCACCTGCATCGGCCGCGATGGTTTTGTAGCCGCTGGTATAATAGACCGTCGGCGTTACTGCCAGCTTGCGCCACATGAACGTATTGGCCCAGTTGGCCTTCCAGCGCGGGGTGCCGGAAGCCGAGGTGGTATTGTACGGGCCGATGGTCCCAGCAAATTCCTGGACCTCGCCGCCCGGTATCCCAATCGAGAACCGACGAACATAGGTCATTTCACCTTTGCTGTACCAGTTCACCTCATGCAGCACGCCAGGCAAACGGTGCGAGGCGGTGAAGCCGAGCTGAACACCGTCGGTGCGCATCCACGGCGTGTTGATGAAGCCGTAATTGATCAAGCCTGGCCGTGGCATTGCCGATGGGTTCGCGGCGTCAACAGCGTCCGGCGTCACCGTTATGCCGGGCGGGAGCGGTTGACCCGACACGTAATCATTGCTGATCAGAGTCGCGTTCTGACCGTACGGATTGCCCGTAATATAGTTCGACTTCTTGATGTAATAATAATCGGCGCTCAGGGTAATCCACGGCAGCGGCTTGATGACCGCGCCACCACTGAAGTTGGTCGCGATTTCCGGCTTCAGATTCGGGTTGCCGACCGAGTTCAGGCCAACACTATAGGTCTTAGTGTACGCGTCGTTGTTATGTTCAGCCAACCAGGCCGGGTTGGTGATGTTATTATTAATGTAGCCGACAGTCTGGCCACCCGTTTCTGAGAAGCTGGGGACGCGGAAACCACGCGAGAACGTGCCGCGTAGGGCAAACTGATCGACCGGTTTGAACACCAGATTGGCTTGCGGGGTGTAATGGCCATAGCCCGTGCCGGTGCTGGTCGAGTAATTATCATAGCGACCAGCCAGATCGGCTTTCAGCATCTTGTGGAACGGCAGGCCGAGTTCCCAGAAGCCGGATTCAACCCAACGGCTGCCCTGGGCGCTGACAGGGTTGATGGAAAAGTACTGGGCGCCAGGGTCGGCCAGATTGACCGGGTTGCCATTGGGAGCGTAGAGGGATTCCCAGCGGATATTGCCACCGATCGCGACATTCACCATGCCGCCCGGAAGGCGAAACAGGCCTTTGCTCCCCGTCATTTCGTAGGAATATTCCTGGGTCCGATCATGCACGACGTTTTTTGGTGCGATCGAATTCAGGACAGCCTGGGAGTTCTTGGACGGATCGACGAAGTTGTACGTGCCATTGGCGACAGCGTTCTCGATGCCGTCGATCGTCGGGAAGCCGGTATAGGTCTGTGCCAGCATCGAATTCATGCCGACGAAGTTGAAATCGTAATTCCAGTCCGATCCCCAGTTCGATGCCGCAGTGCCGTTATAGCGCATCGAACCGCGGAAGTTCTGGCTGTAGGCAACGGTTGTCGGAACCAGGTCACCGAACATGTAATACATGCTGGCGGCCTGGCCCTGAGCGGCGAACGGATCGTTCGGATTGAGCTGCCCATTGGGAAGAAGTGCCGGGATCAGCAGGTTGTTGGTGTTGGCCAGTTTGGCCTGGGTCTGCGCTTGCAGAAGCGCAGGCACTCCCCCGAGCGAGCCCGGTGCGGTCGTCGTTGTCTGCGAGTAGGTGAACATCGCAGTAAACTGGGAGCGCGGCGTGACATTGGCGGTAAAGTGAGCCGTTGCGTTGATGCGCTGAATCGACGGGCTGGTCTGGGCATATGCTTTGGTCGTGTCGATGCTGCAACCGCTGAAAGCACTGCCGCTACCGATATAGTTGGTGGAAGCGCCAAGTGTCCCGCTGGAAGCCGAACCGTATTTGCCGCAACCTGCGGAGGGGTTCAGCAGTTGATAACTGCCGACAACCTGGCCGCTGCTATTGACGGGAGCGACGATTGCCTGCGGGCTGCCGTAGCTGGCATTGGGATTGGCGCCGTTATAAATCCAGTTGCTGCCGCCGATGCCGGTCAGATCGGACGTGTTGTACGGGTAACCGAGGTCGCGGTTATATACAGCGTCGTCCTGCTGATATTCCGCGTTGATGTAGAAATTATATCCGTCACGCGCCAGATCACCATGGCCGTAGGTCGCGTACAGGCGCTGATGGCCTGCGATGCCGCGTTGGCTCAGACCGCCTTCGGCATTCCCTTCGAAACCCTTGATTTCCTTGCGGGTAATGAAGTTGATCACGCCGCCGACAGCATCGGCACCATACGTTGCGGAGCCGCCGTCTTCCTTCACGTCGATCCGTTCCATGATCGACTGAGGCATCCAGTTGGTATCGACGAAGTCACGTTCGCCGTCATCGGCCAGCGGGTAGTAGGACAGGCGCTGGCCGTCCATCAGAACCAGGGTTGAGTCGGTCGTCAGGCCGTGCAGCGAAGGCGCGGACGCACCCGTTGCGAAAGCACCGTTGGCACCGAACGCGTTTGTCAGGTTCCCTGAGCCGTTCGAGGAAAGCTGTTGCAGCGCGTCGGTCACTGTCTTGATGCCGCGGCGCTGCATGTCGCGCGACGTCAGTTCTTCGATCGGAGCCGCGCTGGAGGCGTTGGGATCGTGGAACAGGGTGCCCGTTACAACGACGTTTTCCGGCTCTGCCTCGGGGATCGTCGCGGAAGCCGCGTTCGCGAGGACTGAGGCGTTGCGTGAGGACGACGGAGCCATGGGGACCGCCGCGACCGGAGCGACGGGTGCTGCGACCGATACCGGCTTTGCGACTTTGGCGGCTTTGGTCGTGCGGGTGTGGTGCTTGGGAAGTGTCTGTGTCGCCCGCTCCGCACTCTGCGCGAAAGCGGAAGAATACATCATTCCGCTCATGGCCGTGAAGGCAAAGAGAAGAACATTCTTTTGGCGCTGGGTTGTTCGTGCGGTCGTCGGCCTTATCTGGCGATCGCCCATGAATTTCTCCCGATATTGATGTGAGGATTGATAAGCAAGTGTCTTGGTCGGCATTCGGCGCCAAAGGTGATGCCATGAGTTCAGGGCAGAGACGGAGGCAGGAATCCGATCGATTCCGGCGTCAATCTCTGCTCGGCCGCGTTTCATCCCTTTCTGGATTGTCGATAAGGACGATGCGTTCGTGGAACTCCCTGAGCAAATGTCATGTGCCTGTTGCAGGCGCGTTATCAAAAACTACACATGATCGGGATGATCCTGTCGACCGTCTGCGCAACAGATGTGACAGATTTCTTGCATTATGTTGCTACTGTGCAACAGGAAGTGTCGGACCGCCCACTTCATGATGCCATGCGGGCAGTGCACCGGGAGATGGGGGCGGCGGCCGAGCCCTGGGAACCATGGGCCTCGACGGCTGGGGGTGAAGGGCGGTTCCGCACCGCGCCTTCGTTGGTAGGGCAGATCGGCGGATATCGTTCCGCGAGGGTGCCCGACCGGGTATAACGAGCCGATCGGGCGAAAAAATCAGGCCATGCCCGACGGATGCCTCCGTCGGGGCGAGGTCCGGTCAGAAAGCCGCTGTCAGGGAAACCTGGAAGTTGCGGCCGATGATGGCGTCCATATAGCGATCATATGAGCTGCCGCTGATCTGGTAAGGATATTGCGGCCTGCCGTCGAAGACGTTGTTCATCATGAAGTTCGCCGTCCAATGCTTGGCGAACGTGTATTCAATGGTTGTATTGAAGGTAAACCATTGGGCGACTTTGTTGTGCTGGTATGTCGTATCCGACACGTTCAGGGCATATTTGGACGGACCGTAATAAAGGATCTGCCACTGGAAGAAGAGCGGCCCACGAACATAGTTCAGGTCTGCCGTGAAGCGGTCGTTCGGCGTGCCGAGGTCTCCCGATTCTTGATAGGTCGTACCCAGAAGGGTGCGTGTATTGTTGGCGTAGTGCGTGTAGTTGACCGAGCCTTGCAGCAGTCCGGCATCGTCCGGCAGGCCGAAGCGGCGCAGCGATACCGTATAGTGCAGGGCGGCCTGGAGCGCCTGCACATGCCGCGAGGCAATGTTATAGTAGCCTTCCTGAAATCCCGGCTGAATCTGATGATCGGTGCCGCGCGAGAAGGTGCTGCAATATTGATTGGGGTAGGTCGCGGAATCGTAGCATGCCTGCATCAACTGCCCGAGGGTGAGCGAGGTGATTTCGTTGCTCAGCTTGATGTCGTTGAAGTCGGCCGTCAGTTCCAGCCCACGCGCGAAGTGCGGTGTGAACATAAAGCCGCCGGTGAAGGAATCCGCGACCTCGTTCCTCAGGTGCGGATTGCCGCCGGACACGCCCTTCTGGGTGAAGTTGACAATGTTGGAATTGAAACCGGTAGCGGGCACGCCTGCTGCCTCGCAATTGGCCATGCGCGTCGCGGGATTCGGCCCGGTATTGATGAACTGGCTGGAGCAGGGATCGTCACCCAGATCGAACACCGTGCCTTGCGGCGCAAACAGTTCAGTCACGGCCGGCGCGCGGAGCGAGCGCGTATAATTGCCACGGAACGTAATGTCACGAACCGGCGAATAGGCGCCGCCGGCGGTCCACGTCCAGAAGCCGCCCGTTATGCTGTTATGGACGTAGCGCGCATCGGCTTCGATGGACGCGTTGAAGACGCCGGGAATCTGCATGCTCGGATTGACGAGCGGCACGGACAGGGTGCCGAAGGCTTCATGGGTTTCGTAGGAGCCCACCACCGGTGTCATCACCGCCGAACCGCCCCACGGATCACGCGAGCCGTCTGGCTGGAGCTGGCCGAGGTTATAGGCGCCCGGATTGAAGTTGAAGCTTTCCCGACGGTGTTCATAACCGATCGCATAGCGGATGTCGCCCGCCGGCAGCTTGACCACGGTGCTCTTGACTTCGCCCAGTACGTCGAACTGCGAATTGATCTGCTTCGTGCGGGTACGGGCCATCACATAATTGGCCGCGTCCTGAGACGCCTGTCCCTGGCCGAAGACATTCAGCGGAGAACAGGTAGGGTTCACTGTTGCGATGCCGGCAGACGTATAGCCCGGTGCGCAGATGATCGAGCCGTCGGCGGCGGTGACCGCATTGATCGCGTTATAATAGTTCTGCGTCACGATCTGGGGCTGGTCGGTGGTGCTGATGTTCTTGCCGTATTCCGGCGTGACATCCCAGTCAAAATGCCGACCAGCGAAATTGAAGTCACCGGCCAGCGTGCCGACAAAGCGGAACATCTGGTTGTTGGTCGTGAAATATCCCGCGCCGATATCCTGGTTGGCGCGTGCCATATAGAAGCTGTCGGTGGGCAGACCCTGGGCAGCGAGTGCCGATTTGATGGTGTTCTGTTCGCCGGCCGTCAGGAACGGATTGTTGGTGCTCAGCACCAGATCACCGTTGGCGGTACCGTCGGTCGTGCTGCCCGTCATGGCATCGCCGAATAGGGCGGTATTATAATAGCCCTGCGCTGCCGTGTTGAAGCTGTCGCTCTGCTGATACCATTCTTCAAGAGACAGCTTGAGGTGGTCCGTGATCTGATAGTGATTGAGGCCGGTCAGATTGAGACGATGCTGGCCTGTGATGAGGTTACTGTAATTGTTGATCGGAAAGCCGTTGCCGTTCACGCCGGTCAACTGGTCGCCGTTGGCCTGCTTGAACGTCAGTGGAACCAGGCTCCTGCCATCCTGGCTGAAAATCAGAGGCTGACCCGCCGCGTTTGTCAGACTGGCATAAGGCTGGCCGTTCAGCGTGGGATATGAATCGATGCCCAGGGGCATGCCTGTCGTCGTGAATTCGAGATAGCGGCGCGAGCCATCTCGCAAGACGTACTTGAAAGGAGAATTGTCCGCGGCGGACGCCTGTCCGTAGGACATGCGATCGTCGCCATTGCCGACCGAGTTTGCCCGCTGTGCGTTCGTCATGGGCAACGTGTCGGTATATTCCAGATTGAAGACGATGCCGCCGCGATCGTGATCGAAATGGTGGCCGGCCGTGAAGGCGATATGGGCCGAGCCGTAATCCTCGCGCTGGCTGAAGCCACCCTGCGCGTTGAGTTTGACGCCCTGGAAATCGTCATCGAGAATATAGTTGACGACACCTGCGATGGCGTCCGACCCATAAGCCGGGGCGCCGCCAACGGTCTTGCGTTCGACACGCTTGACCAGCGACACGGGCAGTGTCGACATATCGACCGGAGATCCGGCGACCGCGCCGAAGAGCGACGATGATGCGCCCGAAACAAAACGATGGCCGTTGACCAGTGTCAGCGTTCGCTGGGAACCCATCCCGAGCATGCTGGCAAAGAACTGTCCGGCCCCGAACGATCCCTGCTGGCCCGCCGTGCTGTTGTCGGGCGAACTGAAGGCCGTGTCCTCACGCAGCAGGGCCGTGCCCAGGTTGGTATAGCCGCGGGCCGAGAGCTGCGCGGCATCGACGCTATAGCTGGGCGCGATGTCGTTGATCGCTTTATGCGCGAGACGCGAACCCGTGACCACGATCTGTTCCTGATCAACGCTCAGTCCGGACGTATCCGTGCTGGCCTGCGCCAGAGTCTGGGCCTTCACGGGCACGGGCACGGTGGCGGCAACGGGCGTGGTTGCGGTAGCCCGGACTGTCCGCACGCCGGTCGTAGTGACGGGAGCGCGATGCACTTTTGCCGTGTGTGCGACCTTGTGCTTCGTTTTACCGCTCTGCGTGGTGTCCGCGGCGTGAGCCTCTCTGATCGCGGGGAGTATCAGTGCGGCGGTTGCGACACCGGCCAGCAGAAGGCTGTTCTTGCGACGGAAGGCGCGTGCGGTCGTCTGCTTTATCTGGCGATCGCCCATGAATTTCTCCAGAAGGGTTAACGTGAAAATCGGTAAGCGAGTGTCTTGACAAGTATTCGGCGCCAAAAGCCATGCCACATCATCCGAACGGAGAATTTCCGGAAATCATGAGGACTCCGATATAATTCCAGTGATCGGCCACGTTTCATCCTGTTCCGGACTTCCGGAGATTGCGATGTCGCGTAGAACTCCCTTGACATGTGTAATTGCCTAGTTACGGCGCGTTAATAAAAGTTACACATGATCGTAACGGGCTTGTCGACCGCTTGCGGGGTGCTTGTTACAGATTCTTTGCGTTCTGTTGCCCATCTGCAACATGGGTGCCCATCAATATTCGCAAGGGTCGTGTTCAACGAAGAGGAAATATTAGAAATTCGTAAATTCAATTTTATTATTCGGTAAAATTCAGCAGACAACTTTTTTTTGATGGGTTTGGCTGTTCTCTTTGACAGCCCTGAGCGCGGGATGCCGTGAATGTGATATTCCTGCCACGCTGTCTGTCGGAGCCGATCACTCGCCGCGCATGCGGCGCCTGTCATATCTCGGGCAGTGTCGCCGCCGTTTGGGCGCCTGGGGATTGGGTCAGGACGCCCGTGATCGAACTCAGGACGATGCACAGAATCCCGGCCCATTGCGCGAGGGCCAGATGCTCGCCCAGCAGCAGCATGCCGGTGATGGTGGCGAGTGCCGGGTCCAGGCTGGTCAGGAGGCCGAACTGGCGCGGATGGAGCCGCTTCATGGCCAGCATCTCCAGCGTGTAGGGCAGGGCGGAAGACAGGACGGCGACGCCGCAGGCCAGAAAGGCGGCGTGGGGATGGACGATGGCGACCGGCAGCGTCGCGAACATCAGCGGCGTGACCAGCGCCGCGCCCACGGCCTGGCCCAGCGCCGTCGCGCGCGCGGCGTCGATGCGCCGGCTGACCCGGCTGCCCGTCACGATATAGGCGGCCCAGGCCAGGGCGGCCATCAGTCCGTAGGCCACGCCCAGCAGGTCGAGCGGATGACCGGCCAGGGCCGCGCCCGGTTGCAGCAGCAGATACAGCCCGCCGGCGATCAGTGGGCAGACCAGCAGTTCGCGCGCGCGGCGCGCTCCGGACAGGGAGAGGGTCAGCGGCCCCAGAAATTCGATGGCGACCGCCACGCCCAGGGGCATGCGCTCCAGGGAGAGATAGAACCCCATGTTCATGATGCCGATCGAGGCACCATACCAGAAAATCAGTTTCAGGGTCGCCCGGTCGGGTGCCGCGCGCCACGGGCGCACCAGGATGCCCAGCACGATGGCGGCGATCCATAGCCGCAGGCTGACCGTGCCCAGCGGCCCGAAGACGGGAAACAGCAGCTTGGCGAAAGATCCGCCCACCTGGAACGAAAACATGCCTGTCACGACCAGCAGCATGCCGATGGCTGGATCATACAGCCGTTCGCCGCCAGCCATGGGCGGCCTGGGGGCACTCATCGCCGGTTTTGGGGCATGGCGGCGGGACTGGCGGCGCGTATCGGGACGGGCAAGGGGTCAGACGTCCAGTTCTTCGACCAGGCGGGCATGTTCCTGAATGAACTGGAAGCGCGACTCGGCTTTTCGGCCCATCAGTTGCTCGACCCGGTCGCTGGTCAGCGCGCGGTCTTCGGGCCGGGTGACGACTTGCAGCAGCGTGCGCTTCTTCGGGTCCATCGTCGTCTGTTTCAGGTCGCCCGGCGGCATTTCGCCAAGGCCCTTGAAGCGTGAGATCTCGACCTTGGCGTTCGGCTTGAAATCCGATTTCAGCTTTCGCTCGCGGTCGGCATCGTCCATCGCATAGACCGTCCTGCCGCCCTGGGTCAGGCGGTAGAGCGGCGGCTGTGCCAGATAGACATGCCCCCGGCGGATCAGTTCGGGCAGTTCGCGGTAGAAGAAGGTCATCAGCAGCGACGCGATGTGCGCGCCGTCCACGTCGGCGTCGGTCATGATGATGACGCGCCCGTAGCGCAGGCGCGTGGCGTCGAACCGGTCGCCGATGCCGCAGCCCAGGGCCTCGACCAGATCGCGGAGTTCCTGATTGGCGCGCAGCTTTTCGGTCGAGGCGCTGGCGACGTTCAGGATCTTGCCGCGCAGGGGCAGCACCGCCTGGGTTTCGCGGTTGCGGGCCTGCTTGGCCGAGCCGCCGGCGGAATCGCCCTCGACCAGGAAGATTTCGGTCTCGGCCGCGTTCTCGCGCGTGCAGTCGGTCAGCTTGCCCGGCAGGCGCAGGCGTCTTGTGGCGCTCTTGCGCGGGGTGTCCTTGAGGTCCTTGCGGCGCAGCCGTTCTTCGGCGCGTTCGATGATGAAGGCCAGCAGGTTGTCCGCCTGCGCGGGGTGGCCGGCCAGCCATTGCTCGAACCGGTCCCGCAGCGCGGTTTCGACCAGGCGGCCGGCCTCGGGCGAGGTCAGTTTTTCCTTGGTCTGGCCCTGGAACTGCGGATCGCGGATGAAGACCGACAGCTTGGCGGCGATGATGCCCATGATGTCGTCGGCCGCGATGGCCGAGGCGCGGCGGTTCGACCGCTGCTCGCCCCACGCCCGGAAGCCCTTGAGCAGCGCGGTGCGGAACCCGGCCTCGTGCGTGCCGCCCTGCGGGGTGGGGATGGTGTTGCAGTAGGACGCGAGCGTGGACGACCCCGATTCCAGGAACGCCACCGCCCATTCCATCCGGCCGGTCTCGGCGCCGTCCGGCCCCACCGGCAGGTCGGCGTCGCCGGACCACATCTCGGCCAGCAGCGCGGCCGAGCCCAGCTCGTCGCGCAGGCTGTCGGCCACGCCGCCGGGGAAATGCAGCACGGCTTCGGCGGGAATGGCGTCGTCACGGATCAGCGCCGGGTCGCAGGCCCAGCGGATGGTCACGCCGCGATACAGGTACGCCTTGGACCGGCACAGCTTATACAGGCGCGCGGGCGAGAAATGGAGCCGCCCGAAGATCTGCGGGTCGGGGGTGAAGCGGATCTGGGTGCCGCGCCGGTTCTGGGTCGGCCCTACCTTTTCCAGCGTCGTGACCGGATGGCCGCGTTCGTAGGCCTGGCGCCACAGGGTGCGGTCGCGTGCGACCTCGACCTCCATCCGCGCGGCCAGGGCGTTGACCACCGACGACCCCACGCCGTGCAGGCCGCCCGAGGTCGCATAGGCCTTGCCGGAGAATTTCCCGCCCGCATGCAGCGTGGTCAGGATGACTTCCAGGGCCGAGCGGTCCTTGAATTTGGGGTGGGGATCGACCGGGATGCCGCGCCCGTTGTCGCGGATGGTCAGCCAGTCGCCGGCTTCCAGAGAGACATCAATGGTGGTGGCGTGGCCGGCCACCGCCTCGTCCATCGCATTGTCCAGGATCTCGGCGGCGAGATGATGATACGCGCCCTCGTCCGTGCCGCCGATATACATGCCGGGCCGACGCCGGACGGGCTCCAGCCCTTCCAGCACCTCGATCGCGCTGGCGTCGTACGCCTCGGCCGCGTTGGCCGGAGCCGGCACGGCGGCCTCGGTCGGGCGGGGGCGAGGCTCCCGCTTCGGGCGCGGCGCGGAAAAGAGATCGTCGTTCATGGACTGTTCTTTGTTCCGCAGCCCTGTTCCCTGTCAAGCAGGCGCGTGCCCAGGGTCACGCGCCGTGCCCTGGACGTGCCGGGTGTCAGCTCCGGGTGGCGCGGGTGGTGTGGGCGGCGCGGGCGCGCGCGCGGCTGCGGATTTCGGTATGCAGTGCGCGCTCGGGCGCGGCGCAGGTTTCGTATGACGCCGGCTGGATGATGTCCTTGGCCTGGGCATAGCGCGAAAGGTCCTGCGCGCTTTCCAGCACCGCGACCTCGTCGAACATCGCCGCGCGCTGGTTGCAGAAGGCGGTGCCGGCCTTCAGCCCGCGCTCGGACTGCACGTTGGCAAGCTGGGTGATGTAGTCGTCATGCTCGCGCTGGGCGCCGCGGCCGTAGGTGGTGCGGAAATAGGCGTTCAGCGCCCCTTCCTCGTCCAGCAGCTTGGGGCGGAAGCGCGTGACGAAGGCATTGTAGCGGTCCTGCATGTTGCACGACAGGGCCGTGACCATCAGCTCGCTTTTCAGGCCCTGCACGTCGAAGGCCTCATGCGCGGGCGAGGACGTGCAGGCGCCGGCGGCGAGCGCGGCCTGACCGTTCACGAGCCCGGCAAGGGCCAGACCGGCGATTGCGGCACGCCAAATGGGAAACGTCATGATAGGGTTTCTCCCGACCGACCGGAAAGCTGCGCCGGGTTGTCGTCGATGACATGAACCGGCATGTGAACTGGGCTTGCTAGGCTTCTATAATGGCAGCATAACCCTGACCAGAGCGTTGGCAATCAAATTTTGGGGTCGCGACCGGTCGCCGTATCATGGCGCGTTCCGTGGCCCCGTGCCATCGGTGGATTGCCGATCCCTGGGGATCGGATAGGGTCTTTGTATGCATCCCGGTCGTGCTCTAGAGCGTTGCCGGGACGATTCGCGGCCGCGTCTGGGGCGTGCCGGTTTCTTGAGCGAGCGGAGTTGACGAGTGCGCGTGCGACTGTCTTCTGCAATTCTGGTGGCGGCGACAGCCGTGCTGGCCGGATGTCAAAACAAGCCTGTGCTCCAGGTGGCAGGTCCTCCCGATCCGTTCGGCTACATGAAGCGTTCGGCGGTCTGTCAGGTCAGCCCCGTCAAGGCGTCCGAACCGGCCAGGAAGGCGACGACGATGTCGGTGCGCAGCGATGACGGCAATTGCGTCGTGCTGCTTCAGGATGGGGAACATGCCTACACGTCGTTCGGCGTCGCGCCGGCTCCGGAGCACGGCAAGGTCTTCCTGTATAATCACAACGATCATACGGTTGTGATGTACACGCCTAACACAGCCTATGCCGGGCCGGACCATTTCGGCGTGACGCTGATCCGTGGCCCCGGCCAGCCGCGCGACACGCTGGATGTGGCGGCGACGGTCGATGCGACAGGTGTGGTGGTGCCGACCCCCATGATCACCGCGCCGACTCCGGCCGCTGCCGCTGCGAAGAGCACGACCAAGAGCACGGGCAAGACGGCGACCAGGCGTCGCGCCAAGACCACGCATTAACGGGATGGGCGGGGGTCTGTGCCCCCGCCCGTTTCCGCGCTACGCGCGGAAAATCAGATCGAAAAGGTGATCGGCTCGGCCAGCGGGCGGCGCATGCCGCTGGATTCGGCCCTGTGGACCAGATCGTCGAGCGTCAGCTTGCGGCACTGGGCCGACACCGTGTCGTCCAGCTTCTGCCAGCACGGATCGATGACGCGGGTGAAAAGCTGGCCCATCGGCCCGTCATCGGACGACGAATCGTCGGCGGTCGCGACTTCGACGATGTCGGCTACGGTGATGTCGCGCCGCGGGCGCCCCAACCGATAGCCGCCGCGCGGCCCGCGCACGCTTTCCAGCAGGCTGGAGCGCGACAATGTCTGGAGCAGCGGTTCGATCCCCCGTCGGGCCAGGCCGGCGCGCTCGGCGATGTCGGCGGCGCTGACGGTGCCGGTGCGTCCGGCATGGAAGGCGACGTCGAGCATGATGAGCACCGCGATCATGGCCCTGTCACGCCGAAGCAGCATTCCCGATTTCCCCTGCAATTCATGGTGCGTCCGACGGCCGGATGCCCGTTGGGTGTGAAGCTAGCAGGATCGGCGCCGATGATCCACGCTTCTGTTTGGTGTGATGATGGATTATGTCAGCTATTACGATTAAATCTGCGTCAATGCGTTGAGGGGAAGGAACGACCCATGGATCATTCAGGGACGGCGGACGGCCATCTGGGCCTGGCCGGGCCGCGGGGCCGCGTGTACGACTCGATCGTGGATACGGTCGGCGGCACGCCGCTGGTCGCCTTGCCGCGCCTGATGCGGGAGGACGAGGTGGCCTGCCGGGTCCTGATGAAGCTGGAATTTTTCAACCCGTTGGGGTCGGTCAAGGACCGGATCGGGGCGGCCATGGTGCTGGCCGCCGAGCAGCGGGGCGACATCACGCCGGGCCGCACCGTCCTGGTCGAGCCGACATCGGGCAATACCGGTATTTCACTGGCGTTCGTCGCGGTTGCGCGGGGGTACCGGCTGATCGTGACCATGCCCGAGGGAGCCTCGATGGAGCGGCGCAAGATGCTGCGTCTGCTGGACGCGGAATTGCAATTGACCCCTTCGCGGCTTGGAATGGCCGGTGCCATCGCCCGGGCCGAGGACATCGTGAAGAAAACGCCGCATGCCTGGATGCCGCGCCAGTTCGAAAACGCGGACAATCCGACGATCCACGCCCTGACCACCGCCGAGGAAATCTGGACCGACACCGCCGGCGCGGTCGATATCGTGGTGGCCGGCGTGGGGACCGGGGGCACCGCCAGCGGCATCGCCCATGCCCTGAAGCCCCGCAAACCGGGGCTCGCGGTCTATGGCGTGGAACCGGTGGAAAGCGCGATCCTGAACGGGGACGAGGCGGGGCCGCACGGTATCCAGGGGATCGGCCCCGGCTTCTGCCCCCGCACGCTGGATCTGCCGGCGCTGGACGGCGTGCTGACGGTGTCGGAGCGCGAGGCGATCGCGGCCGCGCGGCGGTGTGCGCGGCTGGATGGCGTGCCGGTGGGGATTTCGTCGGGCGCCGCGCTGCATGCGGCGTTGAAGCTGGCGGAACTGCCCGAACATGCGGGCAAGACGATCGTGGTCATCGCCCCCTCCTTCGCCGAACGCTATCTTTCCACATCCCTCTTCACCGGCCTCGCCTGACGTTCAGGCCCGTAAACGCGCGCTGGTGGCGATCCGGCGCGCGTTTCCTGTGCACCGGTGCTCACGGCCATTGAGGCCGCTCCGCTTCGGTGCTCGGAAACACACGACGGGCGCGGCCCTGCGGGCCGCTCTCGCTCACCAGCCCACGTTTCCGGGCCTGAACGGCGCAGCGTAGAACGAACAGGGGCCAAGGGGCCGACTGGCCCCTTGCGGGTTCGGGCGGAGGTGGCAAAGGTTCCATCGGCCGAAACGGCCGAGGGAAAGCCAACGGAGGGGGAGCCCGACCTGGACCTTATTTCAGGATGATCTCGACGCGCCGGTTCTGCGGTTCGCGGGTGTTCGGGCCGGTGGGAACCAGCGGGTGGTCTTCGCCGAAGCCGTGGATGTCGATGGCGGTGCCGGGCACGCCGTCGCGGATCAGTTCGGCCTGCACCGCCTGGGCGCGGCGGAGGGACAGCGCCATGTTGTAGTGCGCGCCGCGCGGGCCGGGATGGGCGGCGGAATTGTCCGTGTAGCCGTTGACCTCGATCCGCGTGGTCTGGGTGTGGGTCGATGCCTGGGCGGCGGTGGACACGATGGCCCGCGCGCGGTCGGAGAGGCCGGATTTGTCCCAGTCGAAGAACACCAGATAGGTGCGGGTCTGCGCGGGGGCGGGGGCCGCCGGCTCCACGGCGGGGGGA
>NZ_JBDNXE010000022.1:0-40393 GCF_047721585.1 Gluconacetobacter sp. | reverse complement strand
GGCCGGGGTCAGGGGCGGGGGTGTGCGTAGGGCGCGAAATCCTGGGTCAGGGTCTGGTAGATGGGGCGTTTGAAGCCGACATTGCGGTCGGGCAGCGTGGCGAGGTCGATCCATTGCCAGGCGTCGAATTCCGCCGGCTGGTGGGCGTCGAGGCGGATGTCGGCGTCGGTGCCGGTGAAGCGCAGCGCGAACCATTTCTGGGTCTGGCCGCGATAGCGGCCGCCAAGGACCTTGCCGAGCAGGGCGGGTGGCAGGTCGTAGGTCAGCCATTGCGGGTGGACGGCGAGGATTTCGGCGCGGTTGGTGCCGATTTCCTCGTGCAGTTCGCGCAGGACGGCCTGTTCGGGGGCCTCGCCCGCGTCGATGCCGCCTTGCGGGCATTGCCAGACGCCTTCGGACAGCGGGCCGCCGGCGCCGGGCTGGTCGGTGCGCCGGCCGATCAGGATCTGGCCTCGGTCGTTGAACAGCATGGCCCCGACATTGCGGCGGTAGGGCAGGGACGCCGCGTCAGTCATGATGCGGCGGGTTGGTCGGCGTGGCGGCCGCCGTATGCTGGCCGGTGGCCATGGCGCGCACGATCTTGAGCCCCTGCTGCAACTGGAAGTCGGTCGCGGGCTTGGTCATGTCGAAGGCGGGCCAGTTGGCCGGCGGTTCGTTGGGGATGGACGAGACGATCGACGGCAGATCGACCCGTGTCGGCGGTTTGGCGGTGTTGCCGCCCTGGTTCTTGATGATGTGGCTGAGATCGGCTTCGCGGATGCTGTAGCCGGGGTCCTCGCGCGTTTCGCGCACCGTCACGTCGGGGACGATGCCCAGGCCCTGGATGGATCGGCCGGACGGCGTGTAGTAGCGCGCCGTGGTCAGGCGCAGCGCGCCGTCGCCGGGGATGGGCAGGATGGTCTGCACCGAGCCCTTGCCGAAGGATTTCTCGCCGACCAGCACGGCGCGCTGATGGTCTTGCAGGGCGCCGGCGACGATCTCGCTGGCCGAGGCCGAGCCGCCATTGATCAGCACCACCATCGGCAGGCCGTCGGTGATGTCGGTGCCGTGGGCGTCCCACCGCTGGCTCTCCTGCGCGTGGCGGGCGCGGGTCGAGACGATCTCTCCATTGCGGATGAAATCGGCGCTGACGCCGATCGCCTGGTTGAGCAGGCCGCCGGGATCGGAGCGCAGGTCCAGCACCAGCCCGGTGAGGTGGCCGTGGGCCTCGGCCTTCAGCTTGCGATAGGCGGCTTCCAGCCCCGGCGTGGTTTCCTCGTTGAACTCGGACACCCGGATATAGCCCGTTGAATCATAGAGGGCCGATTTGATCACCTGGATGTGGATGACCGCCCGCGTCATCGTCACGATGATCGGCTTGGGTGTCTTTTCGCGGATGAGGGTCAGGGTGATCTTGGTATCCGGCTTGCCGCGCATGCGCTGCACGGCCTCGTCCAGCGGCAGGCCGTCGATGTTCTTGCCGTCGATGGCGACGATATAGTCGCCGGTCTTGATGCCGGCCTTGGCGGCGGGCGTGTCGTCGATCGGCGAGACGACGCGGATGTGGCTGTCATCGGCTTGGACTTCCAGCCCCAGGCCGCCGAACTCGCCCTTCGTGCGGGTTTGCAGGTCGGCGTACTGTTTTTCGGTCATGTAGGAGCTGTGCGGGTCGAGGCCGCTCAGCATGCCGTTCAGCGCGTTGATGATCAGTTCGCGGTTGGAGACCTGATCGACGTAATTCGCCTTCACCTGTTCCAGCACATGGCCGAACAGCGACAGGAGGCGGAAATTCTCGGCCGGGGAATCCGAATCGCTGTCCTTGGCCAGGCTGGCGGCGAGGGCGTTGGATGTCAGGCTATGCCCTCCGGAGAGGGGGAGGTGGGCGATCTGTGGCCCCGCCGCGATGCCCGCCAGAAAGGCGCAGCCAAGCAGCAGGCCGGTGCGGAACGTCATACCGTGCGTCTCCTGAGTGAAACCGCCCCTGCCGTGGACGGGTGGAGCCCGTGCCGTCGGGAAACGGCCCGGACCATCGTCATTGGGACGATCTTATACCGAACTCGCGCCGGGCGGAAACCGCCGAGAGAAAGGACTATAGAAACGGAGCGGGATCGACCGCCCCGCCGCCGTGCCGCAACTGCACGAACAGGGTCGGCCGCGCGCCCTGGCCGGACCAGTCGGGCATGCGGCCCAGCGGGGCGCCGTGGGCGAGCGCCTGGCCGGTCGAGACGGCGAGCGCGCCCAGCCCCGCCAGCACGAAACGGTAATGGCGCCCGCAATTGAGGATGACCATCTGGCCGTAGGAGCGGAAGGCGCCGGCGAAATCGATCTGCCCGGCGCAGGGCGCGCGCACCGTGGCGGCCGAAGGGGGGGCGTAGGTGATGCCGGATGCCGGCCCGGCCTCGGTCGTGGCGCCCCAGGCGGTGACGATGGTGCCCGGTACCGGCGCCCTGCGCCCGGCCGGCGTGCCCGGTGGCGGCGTGGTGAGGCCGGGGCCAGGCCCCTGGGCGATGGCGGCGGCGCGGGCGCGGGCGGCCGCGGCCTCGTCGGCGCGGTGGGCGCGGATGGCGGCCTGGGCGGCTTGTTCCAACTGGTCCTCGGCTGCTTTTTCCAGGGCTTCGATCCGGTTGACGGCGTCTTGCAGGCTGCTGGCCTTGCGCGTTGCGTCCTCGACCCGGCGGGCGGCCTGGGTGGCGGCGCTGTTGGAACGTTGCTGGGCCTGGCGTGCGGCCTCGGCGGCGCGGGCGACGCTGTCGCGCTGGGCGGCCTGCTTCTGCTGGAGTGCCGCCAGTTGCGTGCCCTTGGCTGCCAGGTCGGAATCCAGTTTTGCCAGGATGGCGCGGCGGGTACGGATGGCGTTGGCCCGCTGTTCGAGCTGCGCCGAGAGGCCCTGGATGACCAGCAGGCCCGCGATGGCGCGGTCGGGCGGGACCGGGGCGGCCAGCAGCGTATCGGCGGGATAGCGCGCCAGCCGTGCCGCGAGCGGCAGCATGGGGGTGACTGCCGCCGAGTCGCGGCTCAGTTCCGCGCGGAGTTGGGCCTGCTCGGCCCGCAGGGTGGCCACGCGGTCGCTCAGGTCGGCGGTCTGCTGTTCGGTCTGCTGCAATTGCGTGGTGGCGTCGACCGTTGCCTCCGACAGGGCGGCGGCTCTGGCGGCGTCCTGCCGGGCCTGGGCGCGGGCGGCGTCGCGGGCGGCGGTGCGGGCCGCAAGGTCGCGGGCCTGAAGCTGCTGGCGGGCAATCAGCGCCTGCTGGGCGGCATGGGCCTGCGCCACCGCGCGGCGCGCGGCGGCGGCGGCGTGGTCGGCGGCCGCGCTTTGGCTGGCGTGCGGTGCGGCATGGTGGTGTGGGCCGGGGTGGGACGTGTGCGGCGGGGCCGCATCGGACGGGTCGGGAACAGTCAGTCCGGCGAGCAGTCCGGTGGCCAGACCGATGGTCGGGAGCGAGAGATGCAGCGGCCGTGTGGGCCGCAGGCACCGGCGTGGCGTAAACGCGCGCAGGATGGCCGCCGGCGCGCGTTTACAAACGGACATCTCAGAAGCCGTGCTTCGGCACCAGCAGCGATGTTCCCGTCATCGCATCCGGTTGCGGCAGGCCCATCAGGGCCAGCAGGGTGGGGGCGATGTCGGACAGGCGGCCGTCATGCAGGGTGACTTCCCGCGCGCCGGACAGCACCACGGGGACCACGTTGAGGGTGTGGGCCGTGTGCGGGCCGCCGGTCTCGGGGTCGAACATCATCTCGGCATTGCCGTGATCGGCGGTGACCAGGATGGCGCCGCGCTGGCGATGCACGGCCTCGACCAGTTGCTTGAGGCCCCGGTCCACCGCCTCGATCGCCTTGACCGCCGCGCTGAAGACGCCCGTGTGCCCGACCATGTCGGGGTTGGCGTAGTTGAGGATGATCAGGTCGTAGGTGCCGCTGTTGATGGCCTGGACGGCCTTTTCGGTGAGTTCGGGCGCCGACATTTCCGGCTTGAGGTCGTAGGTCGCGACCTTGGGCGAGGGGACCATGATCCGGTCTTCGCCCGGCAGTTCGCCTTCCTTGCCGCCATTGAGGAAGTAGGTGACGTGGGGATATTTCTCGGTTTCGGCCATGCGTAACTGGCGCTTGCCGGCCCTGGAGACCACGTCGCCCAGCAGGTCGTCCAGCGACTGCGGAGGGAACAGAACGCCGATCAGGGCCGCCAGGCGGTCGCTGTAGCGCGTCATGCCGACGGCGGCCGAGACCTGGACCACGCGCGAGTGGGGGAAACCCTGGAAATCCTTCTCCAGCACCGCATCCAGCAACTGGCGGATGCGGTCGGCGCGGAAATTGAAGGACAGGACGGCATCGCCATCCTTCATGCCGCCATAGGCGCCGAGGACGGTCGGCGGCAGGAACTCATCGGTCGTGCCGGCCTTGTAGGCGGCGTCGAGCACGGCCAGCGGGTCTTCGCCGTGCGGGCCCTGGGCGGCGACGACGGCGTCGTACGCCTTTTCCACCCGGTCCCACCGCCGGTCGCGGTCCATGGCGAAATAGCGGCCCGAGATGGTGGCGATGGTGACGGTGGGCGGCAGGTCGTTGAGCAGGCGGGTGACGTAGTCGCGGCCCGAATGCGGGGGGGTGTCGCGGCCGTCGGTGAAGATGTGGAAGGCGACCGGCACGCCGTTATTGGCGAGGGTCCTGGCGAGCGCCACGGCGTGGTCCTGGTGGGAATGCACGCCGCCTGCCGAGACCAGGCCCATCAGGTGGCAGGTGCCGCCGGTTTTTTTCACCGCCGCGATCAGGTCGGTCAGGGCCGGGTTGGTTGCCAGGCTGCCGTCGCGGATGGCGGCGAAGATGCGCGGCAGTTCCTGCATGACGACGCGGCCGGCACCGATATTGAGGTGGCCGACCTCGGAATTGCCCATCTGCCCTTCCGGAAGGCCGACATCCTCGCCACATGTCTTGAGGAAGGCATGGGGGCCTTCCTGCCACAGGCGGTCGAAAGTGGGGGTGGAGGCCGCGCGCACGGCGTTGTCGGCCACGTCCTCGCGCCAGCCGAAGCCGTCGAGAATGACGAGCATGACGGGACGGCGGGGGTGGAGGTGAGTCTGGTCGGCCATGGGTATTCTCTCCCGTTATTTTGTCGCCCATGATGGCACCGATTACCGGGATTGCGAATGGCCCGGCACGGGCTCCCGAGAGATTGGTGCCCCGGATGGAGGAAGCGTAATGACATCGAACGAAGCGAACCTGACGGATGGCCCGGCCTGCGGCAGTGGCTGCGGCCCGCTGACGCCGGACCAGATCCGCGTGATGCGCGACCATGGCACCGAACGCCCCGGATCGAGCCCGCTGAACCATGAAAAGCGGGCGGGGCTTTATCGTTGCGCGGCCTGCGGCACGCCGCTGTTCCGCTCCGAGGCCAAATATGACAGCGGCAGCGGCTGGCCCTCCTATTATGACGTGCTGCCGCATGCGGTGGAAAGCCATACCGATACCAGTCACGGGATGGTCAGGACCGAAATCCATTGCGCGTCCTGCCAGGGGCATCTGGGGCATCTTTTCCCCGACGGGCCGCGGCCGACCGGGCTGCGCTATTGCATCAACGGGCTGGCGTTGAATTTTGTGCCTGACGCCGCCTGAGCGGGCGGGTAGCCCTTTCGGTTGCGCCACGATCTGCCGTAAAAGGGCAGGATGAGCGAGAATGTGATTACCCCCCCTTCCGCGCCCGTGGTGGTGCTGGATCATCCTCTGGTTCAGCACAAGCTGACCCGGCTGCGGCAGGTGAGCACGTCGACGGCGGGGTTCCGCCGCCTGACGCGCGAGATCAGCCTGCTGATGGCCTATGAGGCCACGCGGGACCTGCCGCTGGAGACGGTGGAGATCGAAACGCCGCTGGAGCACATGGAAGGGCGCCTGCTCTCGGGCAAGAAGCTCTGCCTGGTGTCGATCCTGCGGGCGGGCAACGGCATTCTGGACGGGATGCTCGATCTGCTGCCGGCCGCCCGGGTGGGGCATATCGGCCTGTTTCGTGACCCGGAATCGCTGGAGCCGGTCGAATATTACATGAAGCTGCCCGAGGATATCGACGTGCGGGTCTGCATCGTCGTCGATCCGATGCTGGCGACGGGGCACAGTGCCGCCGCGGCGATCGACCGGCTGAAGGCCGCGGGGGCGCGGCAGCTTGTCTTCGTATGCCTGCTGGCGGCGCCGGAAGGGGTGGCGTTTCTCTCGGCGGCGCATCCCGACGTGAAGATCATTACCTGCTCCATCGACCGCGAACTGGACGCGCACGGCTATATCCGGCCCGGCCTGGGCGATGCCGGGGACCGGTTGTTCGGCACCAAGTAGCCGGCTGGAACCCGGACTGGCGGGAGCCGTTGTTCCTCTGTCGGAGGCTGTTGGAACAGCCTCTCGGGACAGGGAGGAACATCATGTCCGGACATGTCTACAAGGTGGTCGAACTGGTGGGTTCGTCGCCCGACACGATCGAAGCCGCGATCGGCAGCGCGCTGTCGCGTGCTTCCGACAGCGTGCATGCGATCCGCTGGTTCGAAGTGGTGAATACGCGCGGCCATGTGGTCAATGGCCAGGTGGGCCATTATCAGGTGACGCTGAAGGTCGGGTTTACCATCGACGAGACCTGAGCCGCCCGGTCGCGGATCGGGCGGGGCGTCAGTCCAGGCCGTGGACCCCGTTCAGGGGCCAGTTCCAGTGATAGAGGCTGAAATCGTCCATGCGTTCGCCGGATGCTACGCGGATACGGTCGTGCGTATCGCGTAGCGGGCCGACGAAGGGGGACCAGCCGGCCATGATCCGGTCACGCGCGGCATCGGCCTGCCGCCGCACGGCCTCGGGCACCCGCGCGCCCCACGCATCGCGATCGACGCCGGCGCCGAGCGGCAGCAATCGGGCGGTCGGGGTCCAGCTTCCGTTCAGGCGGGCGCGGACCTGATCGACGTAATAATTCCGGAAATCGTAGACGACGGAGCTGAGATAGGCGTCGGGGCCGCTCGCGCGCTGGTCGGTGCTGGACATGATGCCCCACAGGCCGCGCTGCTGGGCGAGGCGCAGATAGCTGGGCTCGTCCATGATGCCGGCCAGGACGTCGCATCCATTGTCGGCCAGGGCGGCCGCCGCGCCCAGCGCGCCCTGCGGGTCGAACCAGGCGTTGATGGATACGACATGCATGGTCGTGTCGGGACGGACGGAGCGTGCGCCGAGCAGCAGCGCGTTGGCGCTGCCATAGACGCTGGGCAGCGGGAAGGACGCGATGAAGCCGAGGCGGCCGGTGCGCGTCAGCCGGCCGGCGGCGATGCCGATGACGTAGGACGCATACCAGTGCGCGATATAGTACCAGCCGACATTATGGGCCAGGCGGTTGCTGTCGCACTGTACGAAGGCGACCTCCGGCGCGCGTTCGGCGACTTCGGTGAGGAAATCGCCGTAATCGGCGCCGGCCAGGACCATGTTCGCGCCCTCGGCCACGAACTGGCGGAGGATGCGTTCGGCGTCGGCCGAGAACGGGACATTTTCCACCCAGACGGTGCGCAGGCGCGGGAAGGCGGCGTGGACGGCCTGGACCGCGCGGTTATGCAGCGAACTCCAGCCGCCATCGGTGACCGGGCTGATATGTGCGATGGCGAGGAGGGCATCTTCCTCGCGGATCGGGGGGAGGGGTGGTGTGGACCATTGGGCGGTCAGCCTGGCCAGGGTCGGGTCGTCGGGCGGGAGGTCGCGGGCGGTGGCGCGGCCGGGGAGGGTCGTGGCGACCGAGGCGGCGGTGGCCATGTGCAGGAGACCCCGGCGTGTGGCCATGCGGGAGGCGGGCAGCCGGATGCGGGTCATCCGGGGGAATCGAGGAAGGGCAGCAGGATGTCGAGCAGCGCATCCGGGGCGACGACGTGGGGGGCGTGGCCGGTGTCGATGGTGCGGATGGTCGCGCCGGGGAGCCGTTCGCACATGAGGCGCTGCAACGGCAGGGTGACGGACCTGTCGCGGAGGGCCTGGACGTAGAGGCGCGGGATGGTGCCGAAACGCTCCGGTGTGAGATGCGCGGTCAGGGCGCGGCCGCGTTCGCCCTGTGGCGTGAGGCGGCGGGAGGCCGGCACCGCGAGAGCCGGGGGGCAGTCCTGGAGGAAGAAGGCGATGGCGGCTTCCGGCGGGACGACGGAGATTGCGCCCGGTACCGGCCAGTCGAGCCATGGGGTGACGCCGGAGGCGGTCGGGTCGGTGGGCAGCAGGTGGTTGACCATGGCCGCGAAGCCCGTCTCCGACGGCAGCATCATGCCGGCGATATAGACCAGCCGGCGCGTCAGGCCGGGGTGCCGCTCGGCTAGGGCCGAGGCGACGACCCCGCCGCCGGAATGGGCGACGATGCTGAACGGGCGCCCGATGCCGGCGACGACCCGGTCGAGATGGTCCAGATAGGCCGGCAGGGAAGCGGTGGCGGGCGGCGCGCCGTCGGCGCCGTTGCCGGGGAGATCGACCGCGATGGCCGGGCGGTGGTCGCCGCGCCGGGCGAGCGCCGCGCGGAAGCCGTCCCAGACCCATGCGCCCTGCCAGGCGCCGTGGATGAGCAGGAGCGGCTCGGCACCGGTATCAGCCATAGGTGCGGCGATACATGGCGCGCAGATGGTCCTGCACGGTGACGGGCGGGTAACGCGGGGTTTCGCCCGGTGCGAGGCAGCCGGGCAGGCAGGAGACCGTGTAGTCGGCGTTGCCCGTGTAGAAGAAGGGTACGGAGTAGCGGTCGCCGCCGGAGGTGTTGACGACGCGGTGCAGCGTGGAGCGGTAGCGGTCGTTGGTCCAGCGCGCGATCATGTCGCCCAGATTGACGACGAAGCTGCCGGGGATGGGGGTGGCGTGAATCCAGCCATCATCCGGCCCGCGCACTTGCAGGCCGCCGCTCCCGTCCTGGAGCAGGAGGGTGAGGCCGCCGAAATCGGTGTGGGCGCCGCAGCCTTTCTCGCCGGGTTGCGGGTTGGCGGGCTGGGGCGGGTAATGCAGCAGCCGCAGCGTGATCTGGGGATCGCGGCAATAGGTGCTGAAAAAATCTTCCGCCAGTCCGAGGGACAGGGCCAGGCCCTGCATCAGCCGCTCCGCGATGACGGTCAGGGCGGCGGAATAGGCCATCATCGTCGGACGGAAGCCGGGCATGGCCATGGGCCACTGGTTGGGCCCCTGGTTGAAGCGCAGCCCGCCCGATTCCGGCTGCTCGGCGCCGATATAGAAGCCTTCCTTGAGGTCGGGCGGGGTGCCAGCTTCGAGCGTCTGGTTGCGGAGCGGTTCGTAGCCGCGATTGCAGGAGGACAGGGATTTGTCGAGACGGGTCTTGTCTGCCGTCGGCAGGGCGAAGAAATGCCGGCTTTCCGCCAGCACGGCGTCGATCAGGCCCTGTGGTACGCCGTGATCGGTGCAGTAGAAGAAGCCGGTCTGCGTGCAGGCGGCGCGCAGGGCGTCGCCGACGGCCTGACGTTCCGCGGGATCGGCCGCGCAGAGGCCGGCGATCGAGATGACCGGCAGGGCATCGGCGCCGACCTGTCGGGCGTCCAGCTTTGTCGGATTGTCCATGCGCCCCCACGCCCGGTTCGATCGTTTCGGGACGATATCGGTGTGTGGGGGCGATGGCAAGGAAGGGTGGGTCAGACCCGGCGGACGATGTAGGTCTTGGCCAGTTCGTCCATGATCTGCTGGGCGTGCAGCGGGTCGCGGGCCTCGATCATCACTTCCAGTTCGGCGGCCTGGACGCTGGCGGCGGTGAACAGGCGCTGGTGCGAGACCTCGATGATGTTGCCGCCGGCATCGCCGATCGTGCGCGAGATGTCGGCCAGCACGCCCGGGCGGTCGGGGATGTCCATCTTGAGGCACAGCAGGCGGCCGTCGCGCAGCAGCGTGCGCAGCAGGGTGTTGGCCAGGATGCGGCTGTCGATATTGCCGCCGGTGACGGGCAGGGCGACGCGCTTGCCACGGAACAGTTCCGGGTAGGTCAGCACGGCCGCCAGGGCCGCGGCGCCAGCACCTTCGCTGACCTGCTTGGCGCCCTCGGCCATCAGGGTGATGGCGTCCTCGACCGCGCGTTCCGGCACCACCAGCACGCGCGAGACGTGATCACGGATGACCGAAAGCGGCTGGCGGCCGATGCGCAGGACCGCGATGCCCTCGGCGATCGTGGCGCCGCCGGGCGGTGTGAGCTCGTCGCCGGGGAAGTCGGAGAGGGAGGAATAGGCTTCGACCTGCACGCCGACGATGTCCATCTCCGGCCGCAGGGCAGCGCCGGCTACGGCGCAGCCCGAGAGCAGGCCGCCGCCGCCGATGGGGCCGACGAAGACATCCAGCGGGCCGGCATCCTCGAGCAGTTCGAGCGCGAAGGTGCCCTGGCCGGCCATGACCGCCGGGTCGTCGTACGGGTGGACGAAGACGCGGCCTTCCGCCGCGCACAGGGCGTCGGCATGGGCGGTGGCTTCGGCGAAATTGTCGCCGTGCAGCACCACGCGCGCGCCCCACGCGGCGGTGCGCGTGACCTTGGCGGCGGGGGTGAAGCGCGGCATGACGATGACCGCGTCGATGCCCAGCAGCGCGGCATGGCGGGCGACGCCCTGCGCGTGGTTGCCGGCCGAGACGGTGATGACGCCGCGCCCGCGTTCCTCGGATGTCAGCAGCGCCAGTTTGTTGGCGGCGCCGCGTTCCTTGAACGAGCCCACGGCCTGGAGATTGTCCAGCTTGAGCACGATCTCCGCGCCTGTCGCCTTCGACAGGGCGTGCGAGGGAACCGTGGGGGTGCGCAGCACGCGCCCCTCGATCCGGGCGGCGGCCGCCCGGACGTCATCGAGCGTGATCATGACCGGCTGCCTCAGCCGTAGGTGACGGCCAGGATTTCGTAGGTCCGGTCGCCGCCGGGGGCGGGGACCGAGACGGTATCGCCGATCTTCTTGCCGATGAGCGACTTGGCCAGCGGCGAGGACACGGACAGCAGGCCCTGCTTGATGTCGGCCTCGTGCACGCCGACGATCTGGTAGGTGGCTTCCCTGTCGGTCTCTTCGTCCACCAGGCTGACCTGGGCGCCGAATTTCACCTGGTCGCCCGACAGGGTGGACGGGTCGATCACCTCGGCCGACGAGACGATCTCTTCCAGTTCGATGATCCGGCCCTCGATGAAGGACTGGCGGTCTCGGGCGGCGTGGTACTCGGCATTTTCCGACAGGTCGCCGTGGCTGCGGGCTTCGGCGATCGCGCGGATCACGGCCGGGCGCTCTTCACTCTTGAGTTTGCGAAGTTCATCTTCCAGCCGTTGCAGGCCCTTGCCTGTCATCGGAAATTTCTGCAAGGCGCGTCCCCAGGGTGAAGGTCGGTCAGATGGCCGACATGGCAGATTGCAACAAGAGCATCCCACAAGACCGACAGCGCCGGAAACGGGGCCGGCGGTGCCTGCCCTGTTCCCGGCGTGGGTGTGGTACGCTCAGAACGATCCGTTAAAGTAGGATTGAAGCGGCGCGACTTCAAGCGGTCCTTCCCGCATCGCCGCGATCGCGTGGGTTGCGGCGCGGGCGCCGGCGATCGTGGTGAAGTGGGGAATGCCCGAGATGAGGGCCGAGCGGCGGATGTCGAAACTGTCCGCGACCGACTGCGCGCCGTGGGCGGTGTTGATGATCATCTGCACCTCGCCCGAGCGGATGGCGTCCACGCAGTTCGGCCGCCCTTCCAGCACCTTGTTGACCACCTGGACCGCAATGCCCGCGTCGCGCAGGTGCTGCGCGGTGCCGCGCGTGGCCAGGATGGTGAAGCCCATATCGACCAGGCGGCGGGCCAGCGCCGGCACCGCCGGCTTGTCGCTGCCGCGCACCGACAGGAACACCGTGCCCGACAGCGGCAGGCGCACGCCGGCGGCGAGCTGCGACTTGGCGAAGGCGCGCTCGAACGAGGCGTCCAGGCCCATGACCTCGCCGGTCGAGCGCATTTCCGGACCCAGGATCGTGTCCACGTTCGGGAAACGGTTGAACGGGAAGACGGCTTCCTTGACCGCGACATGCGGGGCGACCGCGCGGTCGTCGAGGCGGAATTCCGCCAGCTTCGCGCCCGCCATGACCCGCGCGCCGATCTTGGCCACCGGCACGCCGGTCGCCTTGGCGACGAAGGGCACGGTGCGCGAGGCGCGGGGATTGACCTCCAGGACGAAGATCTCCTGGTCCTTGATCGCGTACTGGACGTTCATCAGCCCGACGATGCCCAGTTCGCGGGCCATGGCCTCGGTCTGCGCCTTGAGTTCGGTGACGATGGCCGGGGACAGGGTGTAGGGCGGCAGGGAGCAGGCGCTGTCGCCGGAATGGATGCCGGCTTCCTCGATATGTTCCATGACGCCGGCGACGTAGACTTCCTGCCCGTCGGCGATGCAGTCGACATCGGCCTCGATCGCGTCGTTCAGGTAGCGGTCGATCAGCACCGGGCCGGAGGCGATGTCCTGGCCGGCCAGTTGCAGGGCCACGCGCATGTAGCGCTGGAGGCTGGTGCGGTCATGGACGATTTCCATCGCGCGGCCGCCCAGCACGTAGGACGGGCGGATGACCACCGGGTAGCCGATGCGGTCGGCCACGTCCTCGGCCTCGGCCGGGGTGCGGGCGATGCCGTTGGCGGGCTGGCGCAGGCCCAGACGCTGGAGCATGGACTGGAACCGCTCGCGGTCCTCGGCGCGGTCGATCGCGTCGGCGGGCGTGCCCAGCAGGGGGATGCCGGCGGCTTCCAGCGCGTGGGACAGTTTCAGCGGCGTCTGGCCGCCATACTGCACGATGCAGCCCAGCACGGTGCCGCTTTCCTGCTCGCGGCGGATCAGGGCGATGACGTCCTCGGCGGTCAGGGGCTCGAAATACAGCCGGTCCGAGGTGTCGTAGTCGGTCGAGACCGTCTCGGGGTTGCAATTGACCATGATGGTCTCGAACCCGGCCTCGCGCAGCGCATAGGCGGCGTGGACGCAGCAATAATCGAATTCGATGCCCTGGCCGATGCGGTTGGGGCCGCCGCCGAGGATGACCACCTTCTGCCGGTCGGTGGGGCGGCTTTCGCATTCCGGCGTGCCAAACCCGCCCTCGTAGGTCGAATACATATAGGGCGTGTCGGAGGCGAATTCGCCGGCGCAGGTGTCGATGCGCTTGTAGACCGGCGTGACCGCCAGACGGGTGCGCAGGGTGGCGATCTCGGCCGCCGAGGTGCCCGACAGGCGGGCGAGCTGGACATCGGAGAAGCCCATGGCCTTGAGGCGGCGCATGGCCTGGGCGTCGCGCGGCAGGCCGTCGCGGATCACGGCGTGTTCGGCTGCCACGATCCTGGCCAGTTCGCGCAGGAACCAGGGCTCGAACTTGCAGGCGGCGTGGATGTCTTCGATGCTCAGGCCGGCGCGCAGGGCCTGGGCGGCCATGAGAATCCGTTCCGGCCGGGGCTGGGAGAGGGCGGCGCGGAAGGCGTCGGTGCCGCCGTCGCCGGGGGCTTCCACCGGGTCAAGCCCGGCGAGGCCGGTTTCCATCGAGCGCAGGCCCTTTTGCAGGGCCTCGGGGAAGGAGCGGCCGATGGCCATCGCCTCGCCCACCGACTTCATGCTCGTGGAGAGCAGGGCCGGGGTGCCGGGGAATTTCTCGAAGGTGAAGCGCGGGATCTTGACCACGACATAGTCGATGGTCGGCTCGAACGACGCCGGGGTGGAGCCGGTGATGTCGTTGGCCAGTTCGTCCAGCGTATAGCCGACCGCCAGCTTGGCCGCGATCTTGGCGATGGGGAAGCCGGTGGCCTTGGAGGCCAGCGCGGACGAGCGCGAGACGCGGGGGTTCATCTCGATGACGACCATGCGGCCGTCCGCCGGGTTGATGCCGAACTGGACGTTGGAGCCGCCGGTTTCCACGCCGATGGCGCGCAGGCAGGCCAGCGATGCGTCGCGCATGCGCTGATATTCTTTGTCCGTCAGGGTCAGCGCCGGGGCGACGGTGATGGAGTCGCCGGTATGCACGCCCATCGGGTCGATATTCTCGATCGAGCAGACGATGATGCAATTGTCCGCGCGGTCGCGGACCACCTCCATCTCGAATTCCTTCCAGCCCAGCACCGATTCCTCGATCAGGACTTCGGTGGTGGGGGAGGCGTCGAGGCCCGAGGCGACGATCTGGTCGAATTCCTCGCGGTTATAGGCGATGCCGCCGCCCGAGCCGCCCATGGTGAAGGAGGGGCGGATGACCGCCGGCAGGCCGACATCCTCCAGCGCCGCGCGGGCTTCGTCCAGCGTGTGGGCGATGGTGCTGCGGGGGCTTTCGATGCCGATCGCATCCATCGCCTCGCGGAATTTCTGCCGGTCTTCGGCGCGGTCGATCACCTCGGCATCCGCGCCGATCAGTTCGACGCCGTGCTTCTTGAGGAAGCCCGACTTGTCGAGCGCCATCGCGGTGTTGAGCGCCGTCTGGCCGCCCATGGTGGGCAGGACCGCATCGGGCTTTTCGCGCAGGATGATGCGTTCGACGAATTCGGGGGTGATCGGCTCGATATAGGTGGCGTCCGCCAGGCCGGGATCGGTCATGATCGTGGCCGGGTTGGAGTTGACCAGGATGACCCGATAGCCTTCCTCGCGCAGGGCCTTGCAGGCCTGGGCGCCGGAATAGTCGAATTCACAGGCCTGGCCGATGACGATGGGGCCGGCGCCGATGATCAGGATCGAGCGTATGTCTGTCCGTTTGGGCATGGGGCGCGACTTTCAGGCGGGCTGATTGGTGCGGTCGATCAGGGCGACGAAGCGGTCGAACAGGTAGTGGCTGTCCGACGGGCCGGGGCTGGCCTCGGGGTGGTACTGGACCGAGAAGGCCGCGTAGCGCGTGGAGGCGATGCCTTCGTTCGAGCCGTCGAACAGGCTGGTATGCGTCACGCGGACATCGTCGGGCAGGCTGGATTCGTCCACCGCGAAACCGTGATTCTGGCTGGTGATCTCGACCTTGCCGGTGCCCAGGTCCTTGACGGGCTGGTTGGCGCCGCGATGGCCGCGCGCCAGCTTGTAGGTGCGCGCGCCCAGCGCCTGCGCCAGGAGCTGGTGGCCGAGGCAGATGCCGAAGATCGGCTTGCCGGCCTTGAGCACGCCCTGGATGGCCGGCACCGCGTAGGCGGCGGTCGCGGCCGGGTCGCCGGGGCCGTTGGAGAGGAAGACGCCGGCGGGATCGAGGGCCAGGATTTCTTCCGCCGTGGCGGTGGCGGGGACGACCGTGACGTCGCAGCCGGCATTGGCCAGGCAGCGCAGGATGTTGCGCTTGGCGCCGTAATCGACGGCGACGACGCGGCGGCGTTTTTCGGGCAGGGGCAGGGTGCCGCCGGGCCAGGTCCATACGCCTTCGGCCCATGGATAGGCCTGGGCGCAGGTGACGTCGCGGGCCAGGTCCATGCCTTCCAGGCCGGGCCAGGCGGCGGCCTGGGCGCGCAGGGCGTCGAGGTCGAACGCGCCGTCGGCGGGGTAGGACAGGATGGCGGTCTGCGCGCCGCCGTCGCGGATGCGGAGCGTGATCGCGCGGGTATCGACGCCGCAGATGCCGGGGACGCCCTGGGCCTTCAGCCAGCGATCGAGCCCCTGCGTGGCGCGCCAGTTGGCGGGTTCGGTGAGGTCCTGCTTGACGACCAGGCCGCGTGCCGCGACGCGGGTGGCCTCGTCATCGGCTTCGTTGGTGCCGACATTGCCGATATGCGGAAAGGTGAAGGTGATGATCTGGCCGGCGAAGGACGGGTCGGTCAGGGTTTCCTGATAGCCGGTCATGCCGGTGGAGAAGCAGAGTTCGCCGATGGCGGCGCCGGTGGCCGGCGTGTGCGCGCCGAAGCCGCGCCCCCACAGCACGGTGCCGTCGGCCAGCACCAGGGCGGCGGTGGCGCCCGTAGGAATGGCAGCTTGGGACGAGGCGGGAGCCTGGCGCTCGGTCATCTGGGTCTCCGGTCCATCGGACGCTTGGTCGGGGGGCACGCTATCGGGTTGCAGGTCGGACAGGCTGAGGCCGGTATGGCGCAGGATCACCGTCCAGTGCTTGGGCGGAATCGCGCCGGCCTGACGCCATTTGCGAATGGCCTCGGTCCCGACGCCGGTCAGGCGGGCGGCGTTGTCGGCCCCGCCCAGACGGTCGATGATGTGGTCGATCGATGACGGCATGGAGAATTCTTCCTTCCGGGGTTATCTCCTACCAGCCTCTCGTGGGGCTGGGAAGAAAATTCCCACCCTGATTGTTCCCTGTCGGGTGGGAAAAATCTTCCGGCTGTTTACCCGAAGGCACCCCGTCCGGTAGGTGCCTCTCAATTCAGGAGTGACGGATCATGAGCCTTCGCGCACGTTTCATGGAAGACCTCAAGGCGGCGATGAAGGCCGGGCAGAGCGCGCAGGTGGCGACCCTGCGCATGGTCAACGCGAAGCTGAAGGATGTGGACATCGCCGCCCGTGCGCGGAGCGCCGAGGTGTCGGAGGACGAGATCGTGTCGATGCTGCGCGGCATGATCAAGTCGCGCACCGAGTCGGCCACGATGTATCATCAGGGTGGCCGGCCGGAACTGGCCGAGAAGGAAGAGGCCGAGATCGCGACCATTCGCGCCTATCTGCCCGCCGAACTGGACGCGGCGACGCTGGAGGCGGCGGCGCGCGAGGCGATCGCCGAACTGGGGGCGAATTCGATGAAGGATATGGGCAAGGTGATGGCGGCGCTGAAGACGCGCTTTGGCGCGGCGCTGGACGCGGGACAGGCCAGCGGGCTGGTCAAGTCGCTGCTGTCCGCCTGACGCGGTGGCACTCGACCCCGCCTTTCTGGAGGAGCTTCGTGCCCGCACGCCGATCGCGGCCGTGATCGGGCGACGGACCCGGCTGGTCCGTTCGGGGCGGAACTGGAAGGCGTGCTGCCCCTTCCATGGCGAGAAGACGCCGTCCTTCTACGTCTATGACGACCACTACCATTGCTTCGGTTGTGGGGCGCATGGCGATGTGATCACGTTCGTGATGCAGAGCGAGGGGCGGGGGTTTCCCGAGGCGGTGGCCGAACTGGCGGCGGCTGCGGGCATGGAGGTGCCGCGCGCCAGCCCCCAGCAGCGTGAGAACGAGCAGCGCGCCCGCGACCTGGCCGAGGTGCTGGAGCTGGTGCAGGCCGACTGGGTGCGGCGGCTGCACGCGCCGGAAGGGCGGAGCGGGCTGGCCTATCTGCGCGGGCGCGGCCTGTCCGACGAGACGATCGCCGGATTCGGGCTGGGCTGGTCGGGCGATGGCCGGGGGGCGCTGCTGGAGGCACTGCGTCCGAAAGGCGTGACGCCCGACCTGCTGGCGCGGGCGGGGCTGATGCGGGTGGATGAGGACGGGCGGCCGAAGGGGGAACTGTTCTTCAACCGCGTCACGTTTCCGATCCGCGACCGGCGGGGGGCGCTGGTGTCGTTCGGCGGGCGTATCCTGGGCGACGGGCAGCCGAAATATCTGAACGGGCCGGAAACCGAGCTGTTTTCCAAGCGGCGGGTGCTGTTTGGCATGGACCGTGCCCGCGGCGCGCTGCGGATGGCGCGGCCGCGTGGGGCGCCGCCGGTCGAGTTGCTGGTCGTCGAAGGCTATATGGATGTTATCGCCCTGCATCAGGCGGGTTTTCCGGGCGCGGTGGCGCCGCTGGGCACGGCCCTGACCCCCGAGCAGATGGAGGAGCTGTGGCGTCTGGCGCCGGCGCCGATCCTGTGTTTCGACGGGGATGGCGCGGGGCAGCGTGCGGCGGTGAAGGCGGCCGAGACCGCGTTGCCGCTGCTGTCGATGGATCGGACGGTTCGTTTCTGCACCCTGCCGGAGGGGGAAGACCCGGACAGTCTGCTGCGGACGCGCGGCGCGGGGGCGGTTGCCGCCCTGGTGGAGGGTGCGCGGCCGTTGAGTGCGGTGTTGTTCGACCTGCTGACCCAGGGGGTGCGCGATCCGGGGCCGGAGCAGCGGGCGGCGCTGCGTCGGCGGCTGACCGATGCGGCGGCGATGATCGCCGACAAGAGCCTTGCCTCCGAATACCGCTCGACATTGGTGGACCGGTTTTTCGAGACCTATCGGCGCCGGCCGGGTGGCGGGGCGCGTCGGGACGGCGCGGCCCGGCCGTCTGTCGTCTCGGTGGTGTCGGCGCCGTTCGATGCGCTGGCGGCGACGGAGGAGCGCATGCGAATCCTGACGGCGATCCTGCTGCGTCATCCGGGGCTGTTGTCCGAGGTTGAGGATGCCTATTGCCGGCTGGATCTGCCGCCGGTGCTGGGCCGGGTCCGGGCGGGGCTGATGGATGCGGCGTCGGAAGGGGTGCCGATGGATGCCGATGCGCTGGCGGCCTGGATGGACGAGGCCGGGCTGGCGGACGAGCGCGCCGCCGTGCTGTCGGCCCGGCCGCTGCCGATGGCGCTCAGTGCGCCTGACGATCTGATGGCGGTCGATGTCGCGCAGGAATGGTGGCATTTCTATGCGCTGATGAATGTGCGCCAGTTCGGCGAGGATCTGCGGGTGGATACCGAACGGATGTGCGCTGGCACGCTGGACGCGCGCGCGTGGGGCAGTCTGCGCCCCCGGCTGCTGGCCTGGGAAGCCCTGCGGCGGGGGGAATTATCGGCCGACGACGGGTGACATTCCGGGGGCTGAAACAAGCCGGGCCTTGACTTTGGCGGGTGAATCGACCACCTGCACACCACTTGTAATTTGTCAGATGCGATAGAATGGCCGTTTCGTATCCGGAGGTTTGTCTCCCACACCCGTGAGGGAGACCGGATGTGAGGCAGGGCCGGCGATGCCGTGGCGCGGGGAAAGCGTGGCGGCGGGTTAGCGCTTAGGGATAGGGCAGGCGATGGCTACAAAGACAGCCGCGGGTTCGGAAGCGACTTCTGGCGACCAGGATAACGACACCACTCTGCTGGATACGCAATCCGGAGCTGTCAAGAGGCTGATCGCCCGCGGCAAGGAGCGGGGGTACATCACCTTCGACGAACTGAACGCCGTCCTGCCGCAGGACCAGATGTCCTCGGAGCAGATCGAGGACGTGATGGCGGTGCTGTCGGAGATGGGCATCCAGGTCGTCGAGAACGAGGATAACGACGACACCGAGGCGAACCGCGAGGAAAAGACCGAGGAAGCCGAAACCGAGGAAGAATCGGCCAGCGGCAACGTCGATACCGAGAGCCTGGGCCGCACCGACGACCCGGTGCGGATGTATCTGCGCGAGATGGGGTCGGTCGAACTGCTGTCGCGCGAGGGCGAGATCGCCATCGCCAAGCGGATCGAGGCCGGCCGCGACGAGATGATCGGCGGGCTGTGCGAAAGCCCGCTGACCTTCAGCGCCATCATCTCGTGGCATGAGCGGCTGAAGGCCGGCGAAATGCTGCTGCGCGACATCGTGGACCTGGAGGCCATGCAGTCGGGCGGCGCCGAGGAGGAAGGTGTCGAGCCGCCGCAGGAAGACGGCGGTTTCGAGGCCCCGGCCGAGAATGAGGAAGGCGAGGAAGGCGACAGCGCCGGCCTGTCGCTCTCGGCGCTGGAAGAGAAGCTGAAGCCGGAGATCCTGGCGCAGTTCGAGGAGATCGAGGAGCTTTATTCGCGGCTGCAGAAATTGCAGTCCAAGCGGCTGGAGACCCTGACCTCGGGCGCCGAGATGTCGGACAAGTCCGAGAAATCGTACGAGAAGCTGCGCGAGGAACTGGTCGGCAAGGTGCAGCAGGTGCATCTGCACAACACCCGGATCGAGTATCTGGTGCAGCACATGAAGGAGATCTTCCAGCGGCTGAACGGGCTGGAAGGGCGTATGCTGCGTCTGGCCGAGAGCACCAAGGTCTCGCGCGAGGACTTCCTGATCAAATATCGCGGCAGCGAACTGGACCCCGGCTGGATGGACATGGTGTCCGCCCTGCCGGCCAAGAGCTGGAAGAACTTCGTCGCCAAACATACCGCCACCGTGCTGGAACTGCGCGGCCAGGTGGCGGCCCTGTCGCAGGAAACCGGCCTGCCGGTGGGCGAGTTCCGCCGCGTCTATGCCACCATTTCGCGCGGTGAGCGGGATTCGGCCCGCGCGAAGAAGGAGATGATCGAGGCGAACCTGCGGCTGGTGATCTCGATCGCCAAGAAATACACCAATCGCGGCCTCCAGTTCCTGGACCTGATCCAGGAGGGCAATATCGGCCTGATGAAGGCGGTGGATAAGTTCGAGTACCGTCGCGGCTACAAATTCTCGACCTATGCCACCTGGTGGATCCGGCAGGCGATCACGCGCTCGATCGCCGATCAGGCGCGGACCATCCGTATTCCGGTACATATGATCGAGACGATCAACAAGCTGGTCCGGACCTCGCGCCAGATGCTGCATGAGATCGGGCGCGAGCCGGCGCCCGAGGAACTGGCCGAGAAGCTGGGCATGCCGCTGGAGAAGGTGCGCAAGGTCCTGAAGATCGCCAAGGAGCCGATCTCGCTGGAGACGCCGATCGGCGACGAGGAAGACAGCCATCTGGGCGACTTCATCGAGGACAAGACGGCGGTGATTCCGCTGGATGCCGCGATCCAGACCAACCTGCGCGAAGCCACGACGCGGGTGCTGTCCTCGCTGACGCCACGCGAGGAGCGCGTGCTGCGCATGCGCTTCGGCATCGGCATGAACACCGACCACACGCTGGAAGAGGTCGGCCAGCAGTTCAACGTGACGCGCGAGCGTATCCGCCAGATCGAGGCCAAGGCGCTGCGCAAGCTCAAGCACCCCAGCCGCAGCCGCAAGCTGCGCTCGTTCCTCGACGATAACTGAGGCCGGGTGTCGTGAATGCGATGATCGGGTCCGGGCCGACGACCCGGATCGTCGTCGACGTGACGTTTCTGTGCATGGACGCGCCGCCTTCGGGTGCCGCGCCCGTGCTGCCGGCGGCGTACCGGATCGTGCGGCAGCCGGCGCCGGAGGCTGCCTTCTATCGGCGTCTCTATGACGGTGTGGGGCAGGATTATTGCTGGTGGATGCGCCGGGTCATGCCCGAGGGGCAACTGGTCGCCCTGCTGCGCGATCCGCGCGTCGCGGTGCATGTCCTGTGGCGGGGTGACGAGGTCTGCGGTTTCTTTGAACTGGATCGGCAGGTGCCCGGTGAGGTCAATCTGGCCTATTTCGGGCTGATGCCGGGGCAGATCGGGCAGGGAATCGGGCGGACCTTCCTGCGGGCCGCGCTTGACGCGGCCTGGGCCTCGCGGCCCCAGAGCGTGCGGGTCAATACCTGCACGGCCGACCATCCCAGGGCGATGGAGACGTATCTCCAGGCCGGATTCCGCAAGGTGCGCATGGTGCGCGAGGTGTGGGACATTCCCGACCGGCTGGGGATGAGCGTGCCGGCCTGGCTGCGCGATTAGTTTTTCCTTGTGATCGGGCGGGGTTTGTGCTTCACACCGCTCCTTCCCTGCTCGGGCGCGGCATCGCCCCGGCTATACCCATGCCCCCCGGGAGGGGCGCCGTGCGGACCGTGTCCGAGGCGGCCGGGTTGACCTTATCCGAAGGGAGTTCCCATGCCGTTATATGAGACCGTGTTCATTGCACGGAATGACGTGTCGCAGCAGCAGGTCGAAGCCGTCGCCGACGGAATCGCGGCCCTGCTGGAGACTGATGGCGGTGCCGTCAAGAAGCGCGAATATTGGGGCCTGCGCAGCCTGGCCTATCGCATGAAGAAGAACCGCAAGGGGCACTACATGCTCCTGGGTCTGGATGCGAAGCCGGAGACGATCAAGGAGATCGAGCGCCAGCTGAGCCTGAACGAGGACGTGATGCGCGTCCTGACCCTGCGCGTCGAAGAGATCGACGAGGCGCCGTCCGTGATCCTGTCCCGCAAGGGCGACGAGCGCGAGCGCGGTTTCCGTGGTCCGAAGCCGGCCGGCCGGTTCGAGAGCGGCCGTGGCGGCCCCCGTCGCAGCTATGACGACCGCGAGGAATTCCGCGCCCGCAATGACGAGCCGCGCGATATCGACGGCGAAGCGGAGTAAGAATCCATGTCCGACACCACCGAAATCAATCCCGCCGCCCGTCGCACGGCCGTGGGCGCCCGTCGGCCGTTCTATCGCCGCCGCAAATCCTGCCCGTTCTCCGGACCCAACGCGCCGAAGATCGACTACAAGGACGTGCGTCTGCTCAGCCGCTTCCTGTCCGAGCGCGGCAAGATCGTGCCGAGCCGCATCACCGCCGTTTCGGCGAAGAAGCAGCGCGAGCTGGCCCAGGCGATCAAGCGGGCCCGCTTCCTGGCCCTGCTGCCTTACATCGTCGGTTGAGGGAGGCAGATCATGTCCGCAGTAGAACTGATCCTGCTCCAGCGCGTCGAAAACCTGGGGCAGATGGGCGACATCGTGAAGGTGAAGCCGGGTTATGCCCGTAACTTCCTTCTGCCGCAGGGCAAGGCGATCCGCGCCAACGGCATGAACCGCGAGCGTTTCGAGCGCGAGCGCGTGCAGCTTGAGGCGCTGAACCTGAAGCGCCGTGAAGAGGCCGAGCGCCTGTCCGAGCGCATGCATGGCCTGTCCGTTGTCCTGATCCGTCAGGCCGGCGACAGCGGCAGCCTGTATGGCTCGGTCACGACCCGTGACGTGGCCGAGGCCACCACGGCGGCCGGGCTGACGGTTTCGCGCACCCAGGTTGTCCTTGAGCACCCGATCAAGCAGTTGGGCCTGTACACCGTGCGCGTGGCGCTGCATCCGGAAGTGTCGATCCCCGTCACGGTCAACGTGGCGCGGTCGGAAGAGGAAGCCGAGCGTCAGGCACGCGGCGAGGCCATCGGCGCTGAAGAAGAGCCTGCCGGCTTCGTCGAGGAAGCACTGGTCGAGGAAACGGAAGAGGCTTCGGCCGAAGCCTGATCCGACTCGCGGCGCAGGCCGCCGAAGCTGCGAAAGGCCCGGAAGAGTTTACTCTTCCGGGCCTTTTGTCGTTGAAAAACCATCGAAAGCACCGCTGCTCGTTCTTTACGGATGGCGCTACAGACTTCATGCTGCCCTCAAAATAGGAGGGAGCCGAACGATGACGCCGGTGATCGACAGGATCTTTCGCAGCTTCATCACCCAGGGGCGGCTGGATGTCGTCTTTTCGGACGGGACGCGACGTACCTATGTCGGCACGCCGGGGCCGGTCGCGGCGATGCGTGTGCTCGCGCCCTCGGTGGAGCGGCGGCTGATCGCCAATCCGGGCCTGGCCTTCGGTGAAGCCTATATGGACGGGCTGGTCGAGCCGGTGGGCTGCACGCTGTACGACCTGCTGGACCTGCTGATGACCAACAGCATGCGCGCCGGCCATATCGGCGAGGCCGTGGCGGCGGTGATCCGCTATGGCAAGCGGACCTGGACCCAGTTCAACCCGGCGACGCGGTCGCGGCGGAACGTCGCCCATCATTACGATCTGAACGGGGCGCTGTACGACCTGTTCCTGGACAGCGACCGGCAATATTCCTGTGCCTATTTCGCGCGTGGGGACGAGACGCTGGAAGAAGCCCAGAGGGCCAAGAAGCGGCATATCGCGGCCAAGCTGCGTCTGAACCGCCCGGATCTGGAGGTGCTGGATATCGGCAGCGGCTGGGGCGGCATGGCGCTGACGCTGGCGCGGGACTATGGCGCGCGGGTTACGGGCATCACCCTGTCGGAAGAGCAGCTTGCCGTCTCCCGCCGTCGGGCGGTGGAGGAAGGGCTTGCGGACCGGGTGCGGTTCGAACTTGTGGATTACCGCGATGTGACGCGACGCTTCGACCGGATCGTGTCGGTCGGCATGTTCGAGCATGTGGGGGTTGGCCATTATCGGCGGTTCTTCGAGAAGGTGCGCGCGATCCTGGCGCCCGACGGGGTGATGTTGCTGCATTCCATCGGGCGGAATGACGGGCCGGGTTCGACCAATCCGTGGATCGACCGCTATATCTTCCCCGGTGGCTATTCGCCGGCGCTGAGCGAGACCTTCGCCGCGATCGAGAAGGCGGGGCTGTGGGTGACGGATTGCGAGATCCTGCGTCTGCATTACGCACGGACCATCGCCCATTGGCGCCAGCGCTTCGCCGCCAACCGGGACCGGGTGGCGGCCCTGTATGACGAGCGGTTCTGCCGGATGTTCGAATTCTATCTGGCGGGGGCGGAACTGTCGTTCCGCGTCCAGGGCCATCTGAATTTCCAGGTGCAGATCACCCGCTCGATCGACGCGGTGCCGCTGACGCGGGATTATATGGTCGAGGCCGAGCGGGCCGGAGCCGCCGCGGCTGAACCCGCCGCCGCGCCGCGTCGCCGGGTTCGCGGCCGCAAGGACCGGGTGGCGGAGTAGGGGCGGCGCCGTCCCTGCCCGTCAGGCGGTCCGGGCGGCGTGGCAGCGTGCCAGCCGGTCGAATTCGGCGATCGATAATGTTTCCGCCCGGCGTTCGCCGGCGATTCCGGCTTCGCCCAGCAGGGCTTCGCCGCCGATGGCGCGCAGCGATCCGCGCAGCATCTTGCGCCGCTGGCCGAAGGCGGCGGCCGTGACCTGCTCCATGGCCCGGAACAGCGCAGGTTCGGGCTGGGCCGCGTGGGGGATCAGGCTGACGACGGCCGAATAGACCTTGGGTGGGGGAGAGAAGGCGCCGGGCGGGATTCGCATGACCAGGCTGGCCTGGCAGGTCCATTGGGCCAACACCGCGAGGCGCCCGTAATGATCGGTATCGGGAGCGGCGCAGATCCGCTCGCCGACTTCCATCTGGAACATCAGGGTCAGCCGTTCCCACGACGCGGCCTGGCGCAGCCAGCCGACCAGCAGCGGGGTGCCGACATTATAGGGCAGGTTGGCGACGATCTGGCGCGGTGCGGGGCAGAGCTCCGTCAGGTCGCGCCGGGTCGCGTCGGCTTCCACCAGCCGCAATCTGTCGGGGAAATGGGCGACCAGTTCCTCGATGACCGCGACCGCCCGGCGGTCGATTTCCACCGCCGTGACGCTGGTGGCCGGGGTGGCCAGCAGGGAGCGGGTCAGGCCGCCGGGGCCGGGGCCGACTTCGATGACATGCCGGCCGGTCAGGTCGCCCGCCAGGGCGGCGATCCGCGCCGTGATGCCGGGATCGAGCAGGAAGTGCTGGCCCAGCGCCTTGCGGGCGTCCAGCCCGTGGCGGGCGATGACCTCGCGCAGCGGCTCCTGGACCGGATCGGCCATGGCCGTGGCCATGGTCGGATGGCTCGGGTTGGTCACACCTTCGACCGGATGTCGATGACGGCGCGGCGGCGCAGGTCGCGGTTCAACTGGCGCGATGTCTGTTCCACCCGCTCGTTCATCAACTGGTCCGCGATTTCGCTGGGGGTCTGCTGGGCGAAATTCTTCTGCTGGCGCGCGCAGACCATCAGCACGGCGATGCCGTCGCCCGAGACCAGGGGGTGGCTGGCCTTGCCGGGGGGCAGGTTGGCCAGGATCTGCTGCATCTGCGGATTGATGCGCTCCAGTTGCAGGTCGCCGGGATTGGCGGGGCGCTTGTCGCCGTATTTATGGTTCGCCGCTTCGAGGTCCGCGCAGCTATGCGCGTTGGCGGCGAGTTGCTGGGCCTGTTGCAGCATGTCGCGCTGCTGCTCGGAGGGGGCCTGCGGATTGAGCGGCGTGGTGAAGGGCAGGTACGCCTGACGCAGCGTCAGCAGCGTGCCCATCTGGTGGCCGATGGTGCGGCGGCCGTTCAGCGTGGCGATGACATAGCCGCCGGCGACGCGGATCGGGTTGGAAATGGCGCCTTCGGGCATGGCGCGGGCGACGGCGACGACCTGCGGGTCCAGGCTGTCTTCCTGCACCCAGCCCATCATGCCGCCTTCCAGCGCCGTCTGGCTCTGCGAGAACTGGGCGGCGACGATGGGGAAGGGCGCGCCGTTGCGCAGTTCCTGGATGATCGTCTGCGCGAATTTCAGCTCATCCTCGGAATGGCGCGCGTCATCGACCGGGATGAAGATCTCGCTCATCAGATACTGCGTCTTGCCGTCTTCGTGGCGCAGGGCTTCCTCGCGCTGGGCGATCTCGGCGGCGGTGGTGCGTCCGCGCGAGCCGAGTTCCTCGCGCAGGACCTGCGACCAGCCCAACTGCACCCGGATCTGGTCGATCATGGTGGTCAGCGAGATGCCGTCCGCCGCCAGACGGTCGCGCAGGGCGTTGTGGGGCATGTTGTTGCGCCGTTCGATATCGGCGATCGAGGCGGCGATCTGCTCCGGCGGCACGTTGATGTGGCGCGACAGCATCTCCTGCTGCCGCAGGCGTTCGTCGATCAGCTGCCGGACGATCTGCGGACGCAGCCGGTTCATGAGGTCGTCGGTCAGGTTCAGGCCGGCCGACAGCGCGAACAGACGGCCGCGATTCTCCACGTCACGCCGCGTCAGCACCGTGCCGTTGATGACCGCGACGATCGAATCCTGCGGGATCGAGCCGTCGGATGCCTCGGCGTCCGGCCTGGCGGCCGGCTTGGCAGTTGGCCTGGCGGCATCGGCGGGCAGGGCGATGCCCGCCGTCCAGGCCGCCAGGCCGGCGGCGGCGATGCGGGCCAGGAGGGGCGATGGGAATCCGGTCGGGGAAAGGCGGCGTCGCATTCTGTTCGGTCTCTCGCGCGTCGTCGGGTCAGCCATGGATACCAAAGGCCCCGATGGTCTTGAAGGTCAGGGTGAACATGATGGTCGAATTCCGCTGTTCGCCGCCGATCGAGGTATATTGCTTGATATACATGACGTTGAAGGCAAAACAGTCATTCTGGTAGCCCGCATTGCCGCCCATGCTGACGAATTCCTTGCGGGACAGGCTGCGCCGGACGAAGCCCGAGAGGCTGTAGCCGCTCCAGCTCGTCGAGGCGCCGAGCGTCAGTTCGTTGGTGCGGACATAATAGGCGGAGGGCGGGCCGCTGGTCTGGAGGTTGGTGGCGTAATAATAATAGGGCGTCACCGGCTCGTAGACATAGCCGCCCGTGACGCGGAAATGCTCGACGCCGGTGGAAAACAGCGCGTCGCCGAAATCGATGCGCCCGGCATAGGGGTCGACGCGGGTGCGGCCGGTGAAATCGACATAGCGGTTGGGGGCGATGCGCGCCCGCGCGACCACGTCGGAGAGATGGTGGCTCAGCCCCGAATAGGGGATGCGGTTGCGGGTGATATGCTCCTGGATGCTCTCGCCGACCAGCGTGTCGATTTCATGCCCGTCCCAGGTCCAGTTGGCATGGACGCCGAAATTGCCGCGCAGGCCGCCATCCAGCCTGTCGGTGCCCGGATAGCGGTTCAGCGCGAACAGGGTCGAGTCGGTGAACTCGTATGACAGGCTGTCTTCGTTGGGCATGTTGCGGGTGACGCTGTTGCCCGTGTTGGGGGCTGCGATGATCTGGGCGATCGGCTCCAGGATCTGGGTGCCGCTTCCATGCTGGAAGGAGCGCAGGAACGGCCAGTTCATCTTCAGGGCCACGGTCGGCAGGACCTGGCCGGTGACCGCGGCGCGGCGGGCCGTCGTCAGGGCGTAGAGCGGCTGCTCGTTCAGGCTGGTGGCACGGTGGATGGCCGATTCCAGGTGCAGGGTCAGTTTCCAGAGCTGGCCCAGCCGGTTGCGGAACGGCCGGTCCCAGTTCGCCGAGATCTGCCCGCGCTGGTCGGAGACGCCGTTATTGCGGTAGACGTAGAAATCATCGGTATCCAGCGACAGTCGGCCGCCCCAGGCGTCGGGCTGGCCGAAATAGCTGAACGCATAATGCGGCAGCACCCAGGGCAGGTCGGTGTTGCGGATGACGCCCTGGTTCAGGCCCTGATAAGCCTGGGCGTCGAGGCGCGAATAGGAACCGGTGCCGAACCCTTCGAGAAAGACGTTCGACGACAGCATTTCCTGCCCGTAGCCGGTCACCCGGTAGTCGCGCATGTAGTTGGCGGAGGTGGCGACGTTGATGTTCATCCCCGTTCGCCATTCCCGCGAGATCGAAGCCTTGCCCTGGGCGAAGAGGAAGCCCTGCACCCCATGTTCGTTGGCCGAGCCGACGGTGTTGCCGAACGTGTTGATATAGGCGCCCTGGCGATGGGTATCGTACGCCAGGCCGGCCAGGATGTTCAGCGTGCCCCAGTTGAAGATGTTGCGGTACTGGGTGCTGACCTGCGGCCCGGTCCGGGTGGAGAACAGCCCCTGGACCGTCAGGTCGGACTGGCCGTCGATCGCCCAGTAATAGGGAATGGTGACGTAGGCGCCCAGATAGCGGTCGTGCGGGGTAATGCCGGGGGTGAGGAAGCCGCTCTGCCGCCGGACCGACGGATCGGACATGGAGAAGACCGGCAGGTACATGACCGGTATCCCGAACATGTCGAGATAGGCATCGCGGAACTCGATGCGCTTGTGCTCGGTATCGTCGATCGCGTCGTAGGCCCGCAATTGCCAGAACGGCGGGCGGGCGGGATGTTTGGCGCAGATCTCGCAGGCGGTATAGACCGCGCGGGTCATGTCGTTGATATGCGCGCCGGTTCGGCGCATGCCGTTGGCGGCGAGCTTGGCGTTGTCGGCCATCAGCGCGTGCAGGCGCGTCATGATGCCGTCGCGCATGCCGTTGCTGAGTTCGGCATAGTCGCTGAACAGCACCGTGCCGTCCGCCTCGACGATCGCGACGTTGCCGCGCGCCGCCGCGATGCCTGTCGTGCGGTCGTAGGTGACCGTATCGGCCCGCAGGACGTGGTCGTTCTGCCAGATCTGGACATTGCCCGACCAGGTGACGATCCCCTGCGCGTTGTCGTAGGACACCGTGTCGGCCTGGAAGGTCACCGGGTCTTTCTCGGACACCGACGTGCCTGTGCTGACATGCACCGGACGGATCTGGGCGTGGGCATGGTGGATCTGGAACGCGGCGCCCAGAACCGTGCCGCCCAGCATGCTGGCAGCCAGCAGCGTGCCGCGTGCCTGCGCGGATGTTCCCCCGATGGGGCGGTACAGGCAGCGAGGCATGAGAAAGGGCATCATCCGTCTTCTAGATGAAGCAGCAGCGAAACTGCAAGGCAGAGACCCGCTCCGGTCGGGGCCCAGGCGGCCAGAATCGGCGGCATGGCGCCGGATTCCCCGAATTGCGCCGCGACTTTGGACAGTGTGAACAATGCGAAGCCGGCGGCCACGCCGCCGCCGACCATGCGCGCCACCCCGCCGCGTCGGGTCGGACGCATCGAAAAACCGGCCGCGACCAGTGCCATGGTGCCCGCCAGAATGGGCAGCGTCAGCAGCGACTGGAAATGCAGCCGGTGCCGGATGGATGAAAAGCCCGAACGCTCCAGAAGCGTGATGAAGCCCGGCAGCGCCCAGACCGACAGCGTGTCGGGCGAGGCGAAGCTTTCCTGCACGCGCGTGAGCGTCAGGTCGGTCGGCAGCGTGAACCGCCCCACCTGGACGGGCAGGCGGTCGGGCCGGATGGTATGCGTGTCGTCCAGCACCCATTCTCCGTCGCCCAGGTGCCCGCTGGGGGCCTCGACGCGGACGATCATGCGGTCGGCCTCGTCCAGCCGGAACAGGCTGATGCCGCTGATCTGCAGGACGCCGTCCCGCAGATGCACGTTGCGGGCATGCAGGATCGCCACCCCGTGGGGGGTCAGGCCCTGGTCGGCCTGGCGGATCCATAGCGCGCCGTCGGCGAGGTTCAGCGGGCCGCCGCTGCGCAGGTAGACATGATCCAGGGTCTCGGCCCGGCGGTACATGATCGAGGAGAGGGGCGACAGCACGCCGGTGGCCAGGGCGCCGATCAGCAGGGCGCAGGCCAGCGGGCCGGTCAGGAACTGCCATGCCGAAATGCCGGCCGCCCGTGCCACGATCAGCTCGGACGACCGGGTCAGGCGCCAGAAACAGACGATCCCGCCCAGCAGTACGCCGAACGGCAGGATTTCGATCGTGAAATAGGGAATGTGCAGCAGCGCGATCTCGCTGACCAGGCGCGTGGGGACGTTCGGGCGCGTCGCGACCCGGCGCAGCAGGTCGATGAAATCGAACAGCGAGACCAGGCCGGTCAGCGACAGGATCATCGCCATGACCGCCAGCGTGAACTGACGGGCGATGTAGAAGGAGAGGGTAACCGAGACGGTCATGGCCGGGGTGCCTGACCCGGCGCGGCCGGAGCCATGCGCGACGCGGCCCTCGCCCGTTGCCGCAGGCGCCACTCGGGCAGGAACAGCACGATCGCGCACAGGGTGCCGGGGACGATCGCCTCGACCCACATCAGGGGGACCAGGCCGGGATTGCGGCCGGCCAGGTTCTGCACCATCAGGCTGAGCGCCAGCAGGCACACCACGCTCATGATCGCGGTGAACGGGCGCAGGATGTTGCCGTGCCGCGAGAACGTGCCGCGCAGCACGCTGACCAGTCCGATCATCGCGAACGAGAACGCGGTGAAGGGCGATGTGAGCCGCCGCCATGCCTCGACCGCGAACTTGCCGCGATCGCGGGCGGAGACCTCGTGCGGGTCGGGATGCAGCAATTCATGCAGCGACATCTCGCTGGAGTCGCGATAACGGATCTGTTCGCCTCGGGGGGCGGTCAGGTCGATGGTGTTGCGGGCGAACGTCAGGACGTTCAGCCGGCCGGTCCGGCGATCGATTTCCTGCCGCGACCCGTCGAACAGGACCACGCGGGGCTGGTCGTTGACGATCAGCATCGTGCCGCGCTCGGCCAGGATGGTCGAAGGATTGTCGGGCTGGCGGTCGTCCTCGACCATGATGCCGTGCAGCGTGCCGTCATGATCGCGGGAGCGGACATAGACGGTCATGGTGCTGGACAGGGGGGTGAAGACGCCATCCTGGAGCATGAAGGCCGCGATGCGGTTGCGGATCTGGAATTCATATTGCTTGAACGCGTGAAAGGCTTGCGGGACGATCCATACATTCAGGATCAGGCAGAGCATCACCGACGCGCCCGCGCAGAGCAGGCCGGCCCGTGCCACATGGAAGGGCGACAGGCCGGCCGCGCGCATGACCGTCAGTTCGCGGTCGGTCGCCAGGCGCTGATAGACGAACTGCACCACCACGAAGGTCGTGATCGGCAGGATGATGGCGACGAACGAAGGGACCAGCAGGCTGGTCAAGCCGACGAAGACCCGCAGCGACAGCCCGCGTTCGACGACCAGGGAGACGAAACGCAGCGATTGGGTGAGCCAGATGAGGGCCGCGAGGCCGCCCGTCGTCGCCGCCAGTGCCATCAGGAGCTGCCGCAGGACGTAGCGGTCGAGCATCGGCAGGTGCGCCCTTGATGGACGTCTTGTTGCGGATCGGGCGAACGACATAGGTCTGTGTAGCTCCCCGGAGGATATGGTGAAAAGCCCTGCGTCCCCGGTGTGGTGCGACCGTTACGGCTATCCGGGCCGCCGGTTCCCGGCCGTCGGGACGTGGGGGCCGGTTGAAGCGGCTTCCGTCCGATGGTTGCGTCTGCGCGGGGGACGATGCTGGTGGAAAATTAAGGAACCGGAAATGCGCCGGTGCGTCGGCCCGCGACGGCCCTAGCCGGCGGGAGGAAACAGCGTTGCCGGGTTCATCAGTCCGTGGGGGTCGATCGCGTCTTTGATCCGGCGCATGGTGGCCAGTTCGGCGCCCCCGCGCCAGTCTGGCATCATGTAGGGCTTCAGGCGCCCGACCCCGTGCTCGGCCGAGAAGGAGCCATCCAGTTCGCGCACGATGGCGGCGACCGTATCCATGATCCGGTGATCCTGCGCCAGGAAGTCCGCCGGGTCCATGCCCTCGGGCTGCACCAGATTGAAATGGATGTTGCCGTCGCCGATATGGCCGAACGGCGCGGGGCGGATGCCCGGGATCAGCGCCGCGCAGGCGGCGCTGGCGCGGTCGATCAGCTCCGGCACGCGCGAGACGGGAACCGAGACGTCGTTCTTGACGCTGGCGCCCGCCCGGCGCTGGGCCTCGGCGTGCTCCTCGCGCAGTTTCCACAGCGCCAGGCGTTGCCCCTCGCTTTCGGCGATGACGGCGTCGCTGACCGTGCCGGCTTCGAACATGCCGGCCAGGACGTCCTCCAGCGCCGCGCGGAGGTCGGCATTGCGGCGTGGGGTTGCCAGTTCCACCAGCACGTAGGCCGGGGCGGCTTCGGCCAGCGGCAGGCTGGCGCCGGGCACCAGCCGCGTGACCAGCTCCATGCCGGCGCCCGACATATATTCGAACGCCTGGATCAGTGCCGGGTCCTGGTCGCGGAAGGCGGCGAACAGGGCCAGGGCCGCGCTGGCGTCGGCTACCGCGCAGAGCGCCGCCTCGACCGCGCGGGGCTGGGGCTGCAATTGCAGGATGGCCGAGGTGATGAAGCCCAGCGTGCCTTCCGACCCCACGAAGAGCTGGCGCAGCGCGTAGCCGGTATTGTCCTTGCGCAGCCGGCGCAGGCCGTTGAAGACGCTGCCGTCGGGCAGCACGACTTCCAGCCCCAGCACCAGTTCCCGCGCGTTGCCGTAGCGCACGGTGTTGTTGCCGCCCGCGTTGGTGGCCAGCACGCCGCCGATCTGGGCCGAGCCCTCCGACGAGATGGAGAGCGGCAGCATCAGGCCGGCGTCGCGCGCCGCGTCCTGCGCCGCCTTGAGCGTGACGCCGGCCTCGATTTCCATGGTGTGGTCCAGCGGGTCGATCCGCCGTACGCGGTTCATCCGGGACAGGCACACCACGATGTCCCGCCCGCTTTCGTCGGGCGTGGCGCCGCCGACCATGCTGGTATTGCCGCCCTGCGGCACCATCGCGACGCCGGCTTCGGCGCAGAGGGCGACGGCCTGGGCCAGTTCGGCCGTGCCGGCCGGGCGCAGGACGGCCGCCGCACGCCCGTGATAGAGCGAACGCCAGTCGGTGCAGTAGGGCGCGATGTCGGAACTGTCCGTCAGGATGCCGGACGGCCCCAGCAGCGCCGCCAGACGGGCCAGCAGATCGGCGGTCGGGGGGGCGGAGGACTGGGGAGCGGTCATGACGGGGTTCCGGTGGTCGATGGCGGGTCGGCGCGGGAGGCGGCGGTGCCTGTCTTGTGGGGGCCTGTCTTGGGACAGAATGGCGGGCGTGGCAATCTTTCGCACGCGCGCCGTCCGAATCTGTGGATCAGGTCCGCCGGTCAGGTCCGCCGGTCAGTTCAGGGCGGTCGTTCTGAACGGGACGGCGGGCACGTCCATCGCGCGGACCATGCCCATGCCGATCGCGCCGACGAGGGCGCCGACGGCGAAGGCCAGCGCGACGACCGAGCGCCGGCGCTGCGCGGGGCGCGCCCGCATGACGGACAGGGCGGCCTGCGTTTCGGCCCGCGCCTGCTGGGTCAGGTAGAGCTGCGATCGCAGTTCCTCATTGCGCGCCCGTGCGCTGCGCAGGTCGAGGTCGAGCCGGTTGATGCTTTCGGTCAGTTGCAGAATCCGCGTCCGCGCGGCCTGCATTTCCTCGGCGGCGGCCCCGGAGGCGGCGCGGGATGCGCGCGGGCGCGGCGGCGGGCGCGCGGGCGGGTTGGGCGCGAGCGCGGTGAACAGGTTCTTCAGTGCTCCGCCGGTCGTGCCGTTGCGGCGGGCGCGATTGCGGATGGCGTCCAGGGCGTTGGCGGACTGTCCTGGGTGGTCTTCCAGCACCAGTGCCAGGATGTCCGCCAGGATCTTGAGTTCCTTGGGATCGAGTTTGTCGCTCATGGCGGCGGATCACGAGGTTCGGGGCAAGCGGTTGTGGACGGATAGCGCATCATGCGGGGCGCGGCGAGGCGGCGCGGCGCAGGCGGTCGCGGATGGCCAGGCCCAGGCCGGCGCGGGGGATCGGCATCGCGGCGATGCGGGTCAGGCCACGTCGCGCGCCCTCGCTGTCCAGAAAGCGCAGGCCCGCGAACAGGCGGGCCGCGGCTTCGTCCACCGTGCCCGAGGGGCTGAGATTCCAGACCAGCCCGGCCCCTGGCAGTTCCGGCCCGAAGGCGAGGAGGGCCTCGTCGGCGCCGACCTCCTGCGCGTCGAGACGGACGGGCAGGGAGGGGGCGTAGTGCGAGGCCATCCGGCCCGGAGAGACCGGCAGCGTGTCGGTGTAGTCGTCGGGATGCGAGATCGGGCCGCAGATTTCGGCCAGGGCCTCGATCGTGACGCCGCCGGGGCGCAGCAGGACCGGGGCGGTGCCCGTGAGGTCCAGCACCGTGCTCTCCACCCCGACCTGGCAGGGCCCGGAATCCAGCACCGCGTCGATGCGGCCGGTCAGGCCGCGCAGGACGTGATAGGCGTCGGACGGGCTGACCTTGCCGGACAGGTTGGCCGAAGGTGCCGCGACCGGGCGCCCCGTGGCGCGCAGCAGGGCGGCCGTGACCGTGCCGCGCGGTACGCGGACGGCCACCGACGGCAGGCCGGCGGCGGCCAGGTCCGAGATCGTGCCATCCGGCTGGCGCGGCAGGATCAGCGTCAGCGGGCCGGGCCAGAACCGGTCGGCCAGGCGGCGTGCGAGATCATCGGCCACGGCCTCGGTGAAGGCGGCTTCGGCATCGGGGAAATGGCTGATCAGGGGGTTGAAGCGCGGGCGTTCCTTCGCCGCGAAGATGCGGGCCACGGCGGTATCGCTGGTCGCGTCGGCGCCAAGCCCGTAGACGGTCTCCGTCCCGAACGCCACGAGGCCGCCTGCCCGCAGCAGTTCCGCCGCGCGGGAGATGCCCGCTTCGTTTGCTTCCAGACGTTCCGTCATCTCCCGTCTACCCGCCCGTTTTGCCGCCGATCATAACGTGTCATGGGCCTGATGGCTCCCGCTTTCCGGCGCAGACGAAGTGCGGGTTGCGCCAGTCAGGCTTGCCGTAGCGCAGCGGTTCGCCATCCATCATGGTGACGCTGCCGCCGGCGGCCTCGACGATCACCTGCGGGGCGGCGGTGTCCCATTCCATCGTGGTGCCCAGGCGGGGATACAGGTCGGCCGCGCCTTCGGCCACGCGGATGAATTTCGCGGCGGAGCCGATATTGCCCAGATGGGCGATCCGCCGGCCGCCCAGGAACGAGGCCAGCCGTGGGTCGTCGGCGTAATGGCGCGAGGCCAGCACCGTCAGCCCTTCGGGGGGGACGGCGCGCGCGTGGATGGCGTGCGTGCCGTGCGCGTCGATGCGGCGGGCGCCGGTGGCGACGTGGCCGGCGTAAAGCTGGTGGTAGGCCGGCAGGGCGACCGCGCCGAGCACGGCGCGACCGTCGCGGACCAGGCCGATATTGACGGTGAAATCGTCCCGGCCGGCAGCGAACTCGCGCGTGCCGTCCAGCGGGTCGACCAGCCAGAACGTGTGGCCTGCCTCGACGCGCACGCCGGCGGCGGCCTCTTCCTCGGCGATCACCGGGATGGTCGGCACCAGGGCGCGCAGGCCGGCCAGGATATGGGCCTCGGCCGCGTGGTCGGCTTCGGTCACCGGGGACGAATCGGATTTGGTTACGGTTTCGAACCCGCGCGCGCGGATCACGCGGATCAGTTCGGCGGCCTCGTCAGCCAGCCGGGTCGCGAGATCCAGCAACATATCGTCGCCGGGATGAAGCAGGGAGGAACGGTTCATGGGTCCATGGAATTAGCTTACTCGCGGCCGCGCGTCATGCGCCTTTTCTTGCGTCCCCGGCCTTTCGGCGGCATCGCGCGGGGGGTGCTTTGGACAGACGGGCCGGCATGCGGCATGCTGCGGCACCTGTTCCGGGGCCAGGGCGCCACCCTGTCCGACCGATCGTTGCGGAGTATTCAGCGCCATGTTGCAGACCGGCTTTTCCGACATCACTCTTCCCGTCGATGGTGTTCTGGCCATCCTGGTGCCGGAGGATGGGCCACGGCCGGCGTCCTATCTCGCGGCCGACCGGGCGACTGGTGGCGCGCTGGAGCGCGCGGTCGCGGCGGCGTCGTTCGTATTCGGTGCCGGCCGGACCTGCATGCTGCTGGCGCCGGGGGGCGGGTTTGACCGGGTTCTTCTGGTCGGGCTGGGCAAAATTGCCGAGATCGGTGCCCGCGCCGTGGAGAACGCGGCGGCCGCCGCCGTCACGACGCTGGGCAAGCTGGCTACGACCGCGCGGATCGCGGCCGATGGTGTCGCGCCCGAATTGGTGGCCCATGTCGCCCAGGGGGCGACGCTGGCCGCCTTCCGCTTCGACAGCTACCACACGCGGCTGACCGAGGATGCGCGCTGGCGCCTGACGGACCTGACGATCCTCACCCCCGACGTTGCACTGGCGGAGGCGGCGTCGGCGGACCTGCTGGCCGTGGCGCGGGGGGTTTATCTGGCGCGCGATCTGGTCAGCGAGCCCGCGAATGTGCTGCGTCCGCCTGAATTCGCGACCCGGATCGAGGCGTTGCGCGATCTGGGGGTCGAAATCGAGATCCTGGATCGCGACGCGATGGCGGAACTGGGGTTCGGCGCGCTGCTGGGCGTCGCGCAGGCCAGCGATGCGCCGCCGCGTACGGTGCTGATGCGCTGGAACGGCGCCGGAGACGATTCGGCGCCGCTGGCCTTCGTCGGCAAGGGCGTGACCTTCGATTCCGGCGGGATTTCGATCAAGCCGGCCGGTGGCATGGAGGAGATGAAGACCGACATGGCCGGGGCGGCGGCCGTGGTGGGGCTGATCGCGGCGCTGGCCGGTCGCAAGGCGCGGGTCAATGTCGTGGGCGCGGTCGGGCTGGTGGAGAACATGCTGGCCGGCAATGCCCAGCGGCCGGGCGATGTGGTGCGGACCTGTTCGGGGCAGACGGTCGAGGTGATCAATACCGATGCCGAGGGGCGGCTGGTACTGGCCGACGTGCTGTGGTACGTGCAGGACCGCTTCAAGCCGCGCCTGATGGTCGATCTGGCGACGCTGACCGGGGCGATCGTCGTCGGGCTGGGGCATGAATATGCCGGCCTGTTCGCCAATGACGACGTGCTGGCCGGACGGCTGGTCGCGGCGGGCGAGGAAACGGGCGAGCTTCTGTGGCGCATGCCGCTGTCGGATGCCTACAACGAGGCGCTGCGCTCGGATATCGCCGATTTCAAGAATGTCGGCGGCCGGCCGGGCGGTTCGATCACCGCCGCCAAGTTCCTGGAGCATTTCGTCAACCATGTGCCCTGGGCGCATCTGGACATTGCCGGTACCGCCTGGGCCAGGAAGACCGTGCATTGCACGCCCAAGGGGGCGACGGGCTTTGGCGTGCGCCTGCTGGACCGCTTCGTGCGGGAAAATCACGAAGGGTGATGCGGGGCTGAGGCGGGATCGCGGCGCGCCATGGCGGAGATCGGCTTTTATCACCTGACGCGGACCAGTGTGGACCAGGCGCTGCCGGCCCTGCTGGGCCGGACGCTGGAGGCCGGGCGGCGGGCCGTGCTGCGCTGTGGCGACGCGCAGCGGGTCAAGGCGATGGATGAGGCCCTGTGGCGCTCCACCGATCCGCTCTGGCTGCCGCATGGCAGCGCCGCGATGGGGCATGGGGCGTTGCAGCCCATCTGGCTGACGGCGGGGGAGGACGTGCCGAACGGGGCGACCTACCTGTTCCTGATCGATGGGGTGAACTGCCCCGACGCCGCCGCGTTCGAGCGGGTGTTCGATCTGTTCGATGGTGGCGACCCGGAGGCCGTGGAAGCGGCCCGCCAGCGGTGGACCATTGCTCGCGAGGCCGGGCACACGCTGGTCTACTGGCGGCAGCAGGCGAAGGGATGGAGCCGGGGAGGCCGCTGAAAGGCGGGTCCGGACGTGCTTCCCCTCGATGCCCGAAGATCATCGGTCTCCGGGAGGTTTGTCTGGGGAACTTGTCTGGGGAACTTGCGAGGAGGACCGCGCGGCATGATGACTTCCGTCACGTTTCCCGGTGGCATGTGCCTGCCGGCGCTGGGGATGGGCACCTGGGCGCTGGGTGATCGTGCCGAGCGGCGCGCGCAGGAGATCGCCAGCCTGCGGCTGGGCCTGGATAAGGGGCTGCGGGTGATCGATACCGCCGAGATGTACGGCGCCGGGCGGTCGGAACGGCTGGTGGGCGAGGCGATCGCCGGGCGGCGGGACGAGGTTTTCCTGGTTACGAAGATCCTGCCGTCCAACGCTTCGCGTGCCGGAGTGGCTGAGTGTTGCCGGGCATCGCTGCGGCGGTTGGGTACCGACCGGATCGATCTGTACCTGCTGCACTGGCGAGGGGGCGTGAAGCTGGAGGAAACGGTCGGGGCCTTCGAGCAGCTCAAGAGGGAAGGGCTGATCGGCGCCTGGGGCGTGTCGAATTTCGATATCGGGGACCTGGACGATCTGGCGCGGGTTGCCGCGCCGGGGGCCTGTGCCGCCAACCAGATTCTCTACAGTCTGGATTATCGCGGGGTGGAGTTCGATCTGCTGGAGGCGGACCGGCGGCGCGCCATCGTGACCATGGCATATTCTCCGCTGGGGCAGGGCGGCGACCTGCTGCGCCAGCCGGTGTTGCAACGGATCGCGGCGGAGCACGAGACCAGTCTGGGGCCAGCCACGCCCGCCCAGGTGGCGCTGGCCTGGGTGCTGCGGCAGCCTGGGATGCTGGCGATCCCCAAGGCGGGCAGTCCGGAGCATCAGCGCGAGAATGTCGCGGCGACCGAACTGGTGCTGACACAGCATGACCTGGACGCGATCGACCGGTCGATCCCGCCGCCGCGCCGCAAGGTCCCTCTCGCCATGATCTGAACGGCGTGGTTTGATGCGGGCTCGATCGGACCCGTGATTCGGGGATGGGGCCATCCTGCCGCTGTTTCTCATGCTTGTGCTGTCGGTGCTGCTGCTGGACGGCCTGATGCCCCGGTTCGCGGTGCCCCAGGTGGCGCGGGCGGGGTGGGGGCTGGCTCTCGTGCTGGCTTTGGCGATGGCCTGTCTGCCGCCTGGGTCGGCCCTGATGGCGGGCTCTCCAGCGGGGCCGGTGGCCCTGTTGCGGGTCGATGCGCTCTCGCTGCCCTTCGTGATGATTCTGTCGGTGGCCGGTCTGGCCTCGGGGGCGCGGGGGCCGGTGCTGGCGGGGGCGGCGCTGACGGTCGGTACCGGTAATCCTGTCCTGTTCTGTATTGGCGCGGCGGGGCTGTTGCCCCTGCTGCGCGCCGAGGGCGCCGTGCCGCGTGGCATGGTGGCCTGGGGGAGTGCGGGCGTTGCGGTGGCGACCGCGCTGCTGTCGGGTTCGGGCGGCTGGCGGCTGATTGTGCTGCCGCTTCCTGCTCTGCTGGCGGCTTCGGCGTTGATGGGGCTGTCGTTGCGGCCATTGTCCGGCGCGCGGCATGGGGCGCCCGCCGGGGTGGCGCATCTGGCCGGGCTGATGGTCGGACTCTGCCTTGCGGTGCGGATGCTGGTCGACTGGCCGGTGGAGCCGGTCGGCGCCATGTGGGGCGGTGGCGTGGTCGTTGCGGGGCTGGTGCTGGCGCTCACGGGATGCTGGCGGGCCAGAGGGGCGCGCGATGCCGGGCGGGTGGTGGCCGGCCTGTTGAACGGATGGGGCGGCATGGCGCTGGTGCTGGTGGGGCTGGTGGTCACCGGGCGCGCGGATGACCTGCCGTTGCTGGCGCTGGGGGCATTTCGTGGCCTGATGCTGCTGGTGGGTGGGGTGGGGCTGGCGGTTCTGGCCGCCATCCTGACCCTGGCGCAGATGGCCGAGGCGGCGGGCTCGCTGGGGCTGGCGCGTGTCGGTGGGCTGGCGGCCCTGATGCCGAAGGCGTCGGCCATGCTGGCTCTGGCGCTGGCCGGGGTGTGCGCGCTGCCGCCCTCCGGCGGGTTTGCGGTGGCGTGGCTGCTGGTGCAGTCGCTGCTGGCGCTGCCGCGCGCCGAGGGGCTGGCGGGGGCGATGCCGCTGCTGGCGGTACTGGCCGGCGTGGGGCTGGTCTGTGGATTGCTGATCCTGGCGGCGGTGCGCCTGTTGGTCTGTCTGGTGCTGGGCCGGCCGCGCACACCGCGTGCGGCCGGTGCGACCGACCCCGCATCGGGGCGGCTGGCCGTGCCGGCGGCCTGCCTGGGTGGGGCTGTGGGCGTGGTGCTGGTGCCTGGGGTCTGGTTGTGGCTGACGCGGGGGGCTGGCTGGGCTGCTGCTGGCCTGAAGGGTCCGATTCCGTCCGGTGCGCGGCCGGACTGGCTGGCTCTTGCCGCGCCGGGGGGCGGCGGCGTGCTGTATCCGGCTGGTATCGTCGCGCTGCTGGCGCTGGCGGGCGCTCTGGTGCTGGGAGTGTCGCGTCTGGGGAACACGGTGCCGTCGCGCCCGGCGCCGGCCTGGATGGAGGGGGCGCCGCCATCGCCGCCCTGGATGCCGTTCGGCGAGCCGGTGGCGCAGGCCGGCCCGGCGCAGTTTGCCGGTGTGCTGGCGTGGGGGATGGGACGGCGTGCGGTGTCGCGGCGTATTCGGCGGGTGGTCCGCTGGGGCCGGGATGGCGGGAGGCGGGTATCGGTGCTGATGGAGGTTGGGGTGGCCTGGGTGTCGCGCCATGCCATGGGGCTGGTGCTGCTGTGGTTGGCCGTGGCGGCGCTGCTCCGGATGTGGGGCCATTCGCGATGATGTCGTGGGTGGTGATGGTGGTGGCCGGGAGTGCGCTGCTGGCCGTGCATCTTGTGTTGATGGTCGCCTGTGCGCCGCTCGTGCGGGGGGGGCTGGTGG